>JAIROE010000176.1 GCA_031257715.1 Treponema sp.
AAGGATGTATATGACGGCAAACGATAAATTCGATTATTGGTTGGATATTGCACAATATGATCTTGTTGTCGTCGTTTTATTCGAGAGTCTGGTTTAATACCCCGCCCTTGATGCTGCGCAAGCAGCTACTCTGCCGCGGCTCAAATAATACAACGCCTTTCAAAATTTGGTATTAAACCAAAGAATCCGCTCACCGGTTCGCGGGGGAGGGTATAATAAACTTCCTGTCGAACGAGCCTCCGTTCGGACTAAAGCAACGCTAAAGATACTGCGGGGCTTGCCCCGCGGAGGCTCATCCCTTAAGGTCCACAAGGGACGCGGTGTTCATGTCGGAGAAAGCCGGTTTTTGGGGGGCGTAGGGATTGCTCCTTAGGGATTTGATTTCGGACCGGAGTTCCAGCATGCGCCGGGAAAGGAGTTCCCGGTTTCTGCCCGAGCGGATTACCGCCTCGTTTTTAAGATCCTCCAGCGCGGCCTTGAGATCCGGGACATCATCCTCCCGGTCCGCCTGCCCGCCGCTGGCCCTGACGGCGCGGTACATGTCTTCAAGCGGGTTGATGACCTTCTGTATGGAAAAAATATCCGCGACAATCTTCTCTTCAAGCTCCACATGGGCAAGAAGCTCCCCGGCCGTACCGGTTTCGATGATATCTTTCTGCCTGTCCAGCACTTCAAGGTACGAGCGGAAACGGTCCCGCTGTTCCTGCAAAAGTGTCCTGAAACGCCGCAGGACAAGCATCCGTTGTTCCAGTTCCACCGGGCTGATATTCCCGCCTTCCTGTTTTCTTTCTTCCGTAACTACCGCCATGTCCCCTCCCTGGCCGGCAACAGGCCGCAAACCGCTAACCGGCAATATTGACGCCGTTTACCTCTTTGTATGAGGTTTCAGCCGGATTTCTGGATACAATTTCGCCCCAGGCACCCCGCAGCTCGTTTATCATGTTCCGTACAACCGTAATCCGCCGTGTGTCCCCGCCGATATTGGCCTCAAGAAGCTCCTTGTTAAACCACGTGTACAGGGCAAAAAGGTTTTTTGCGATATCTTCCCCCTGTTCAAAGTCCAGGGATACGGTCAATTCCGTAATAATCTCCTGCGCCTTGAGTATGCATTTATTGATAGCCTCGATTTTCCCGGGATCTTTCTTCGATGCGTCCGTCCCCAGCAGTTCAAGCCCCCTGTCCAGGCTTTTTACCTCCCCGTCATCGAGCATGATGATAAGCTGCCCCTGGCTTGCCGTCTTGACCCTCGTTTCGCGGTAGGCCGATAATCCGTTTGTATACGCCAAAATAACCCCCTCCCTGTCCAAAAGCCGGAATTTCCCGTTTCATCCCTGAACACAGGTCTACCCTTCTTTATCGGCAGGTTTTTTTTAATAGTAATACAATTGTAAAGAAAAGTTGAAAAAAATAACAGGGAGGGTAATCCGCTTCGCAGCCTCCGCGAAAGCCTCCTGCTCGGCACAAACCGGGGCTGAATGGCCAAAGGTCATTCGGCCAATGTAATCGTTTACATTTTTTTCTTGACAAACGAGCCAAACGGGTTGATTATGGGTGAACGGCCTGTGAAGCCGTTCCACCGCGAAGGAGATGTATATGCTTATTGGTATTGATCCGGTCATAAGTCCCGAACTGCTGGATGTTCTGTTCAGAATGGGGCATGGGGATGAAATAGTTCTTGCGGACGCTTTTTTTCCCGGTAATTCCTGCAATTCGCGGGTGATCCGGGCGGACGGCATTCGGATTCCGGCCCTGCTGGACGGAATTCTGGCCCTGATAAACCTTGACTCTTATGTGCAAAATCCGGCGATGACAATGGCCCCCGCGCCGGGCGACTCTCTTGATCCTGAAGTTGAAAAATCCTTCCGGGCGGTGATAGACCGGCGCTGGCCGGGGACTCCCCCTTTTGAGCGGATCGAGCGTTTTGCCTTTTACGAGCGGACCAAAAAGGCCTATGCGGTGGTCATGACGGGCGAAACGGTCAAGTACGGGAATATCATCCTCAAGAAAGGGGTCATACCCCTCTCCCGGTGAGCCTTACCATACGGGATGTGGCCCGGGCCGCGGGGGTTTCTACGGCTACGGTTTCCCGCGCGCTGGTTCCCGGAGCAGACCGGGTCGCGGAACATACGAGGGCGCGCGTCCATTCTACGGCGGAGCGGCTGGGGTACCGGGCCAATCATGCCGCGCGGAGCCTCAAGACGCGGTCCACAAAGACTGTGGCGGTTATCGCGCCTGAACTGGCCAACGATTTTTTCATGGCGCTGGCGGAGGGAATCGCCTGTGAGCTTGATGCCTGCGGCTATACGCTGCTCCTTGCCAGTTCGGAAAATTCTCCGGAGAAAGAAAAGAAGCGGCTTCTCATGCTGACCGATCGCATGGCGGACGGCTTTATCGTGATTCCGGCGGGACCGTGCGGGGATCATCTGGAAGATCTTTCCGGACAGGGAATCCCCCTTGTGCTGATTGACCGTCTTGTGGAAGGGACGAATCTCGATGCCGTGGTGTCGGACAACGAGGGAGGCGCCCGCGAGCTTACCCGCGCCCTCATTGCCGACGGGTTCAGGCGCGTCGCCTTTGTCGGGGGGGACGCGGCCATTTCCGCCGCGCGCGAGCGGTTTTCCGGGTATCTGCGCGCACTGGAGGAGGAGGGCATACGGCCCGAACCGGACTGGGCGCTTGGCGGGGGGATGGGGGTGGACGACGGCTGCCGCTGCATGGAGGCGATCCTTGCGGCGCAGAATCCGCCTGAAGCCCTGGTTGCGGTGAACCTTCTTGTTCATCTGGGAATGGAAAGACGGCTGCTTGCTCATCGTGGCGGGGGGACGGGGAAAAAAGGGGCGTATGCCCCGGTGATAGCCGGATTCGACGAATCCCGGTACACGCCGTTCTTTCCGGCGTGCCGTTACACGGCGGCCCAGAACGCGGTGGGCATGGGAAAAGAGGCGGGAAAGCGTATCCTTGAGAAAATACGCAGGAGGCGGGAGCGGGAAAAATCTCCGCCGTCTGCGTACAATACGGAAGAAAGAGCCGCCGGCTGCGTCATACGGATGCCGGTAGCCATTATTCATCATCAATCTTTTGGAGGAAGTTATGGCTGATCTGTCAAGTCTCGTTATGAATTCCCCGGTAAACCGTTTCCGGGGCGCCCTTCCCAAAATAGGGATCAGGCCCGCCATTGACGGCAGGCGCCGCGGGGTGCGGGAATCGCTGGAAGAGCCCACCATGGGTATGGCAAGGGCCGCGGCAAAACTCATCACGGAAAATTTAAGGCATCCCAACGGCCAGTCGATTGAATGCGTTATCGCCGATTCCACCATAGGCGGCGTGGCGGAAGCGGCGGCCTGTGCGGACAAGTTTTCGCGGGAGAACGTCGCCGTCACTCTTACCGTAACTCCCTGCTGGTGTTACGGTTCGGAAACCATGGATATGGACCCTTTTACCATCAAGGCGGTCTGGGGCTTTAACGG
>JAIROE010000235.1 GCA_031257715.1 Treponema sp.
CGGACATCCCGGTGGCGTGGCCGGCGGGTACGGTAATGCCCAGGGTGGAGCTTTGCAGATCCTTTCCGTATGTCTGCGGGACGGTTTTCTGCGTCTGCCGCGTTATGGTAAGTCCAAGCCTGTCGCAGAGCCAGCCGTTGACGTTCCACATATACGAAGGAAGATACGTGCCGGCCTGTATGCTTTTCTGCCGCTCTTCATCGCTTACCTTGTCCACCGAAGCCACTTCCCGGTCAAAGGCGGCAAGATCGAGTCCGGCGCCGTGGGCCTTTGCCAGAGCCATGCCGTAATCTTCAACATTGTAGCTTGATTTTCCCCTGATTTTCGTTATTTTATGGGTCGCGCCGGAAAGGACGGCAATTAAATTTCCCCAGAAAATATCCTGATACCCCGAGCCGCAGATCGTGCAGTTGTTTTTTTTGGCCAGCTCGTCAATTTCCCTGAACAAAACCGGGGAAGAATTCTGCGGATAAAAGGCCTCCTCGCAGGTTGATATGGCGTTCACGCCTGTCTTCGCGCAGGCGAGGAAAGGAACCTTGAGATCCTGCATGAGGCTCATGGTGGTGATTATGCAGGCGTCGGGCCTGTCTTTGGCAAAAACCTGTTCGGCGTTTGCGGCATCCTGGACGACAACGCCTTTTTTGCCGCAGCCCATGATGTCGCCTATGTCTTTGCCGATTACTTCCTTGCGTACATCAAAGGCGCAGGCGATTTCGGCGCCTTTCTCGTATACATAGCGCATCGTATACACCGACATCTTGCCGCAGCCGTACTGGGCAACCTTGAGTTTCCTGTTCATGAATAGCTCCTGTAATAGTAAGGTGTGGATTATTCCCGAAACCGCGGAGAAGCCCGCGGAAATTTCAGGACCAGTTTGAAGTATAATACGGTATTTTTACACGCGCAAATTTTCCGGCAGGCGGGGTTCTTCATTCGAGGGGGTCTAATACCCGGGAGCCCGTTTGCGCGGGGGAGCCTCCGGGGCGGTTTAATTCCTCCGCCAATAATGGCGGGGCAGCTCATTTCCGGTATATGAATCTTTCCCCGAGGGCAAAAACATGGAAGCGTTTTTCGGGGCAAAGATCGTACATATAGCCGGTGAAGAGACCGGGGTTTTCACAGTTGCCCGGCATCATGTCGTAATGGGAGGGGATGGTCAGATCCGCACCAAGGGCCCGCGAGAGCTTGACCGCCTCAAGGGCGCTCATGTTCCCTATGACGCCGGCCGCGGTGCGCTCCCAGTCGCCGCCGTTGACGGGAAGTATGACGACATCTATCGGGCGGAGTTTCTTGAGGGTTTCCACGAGCCGGGGGGTAACATAGGTATCGCCTGAATGGTACACCGAAACACCTCCGCCCCGTATGACATAACCCAGGCATTCGTAGTTTCCGTCTTTACCGGCGTAATCGGGATGGGCCGCGGCGACCGGAGAAACGGTGATACCGCCTCCGGGGGAAAATTCCGTACCTTCACGCGCGCCCGTAACGCTTTCGGCGGGTATGCCCGCGCCGGCAAGAATCCCGCAGTGGGGAAAGGGCACGATGAAGCGCGCTCCGGGATTCGCCTTTGACGCGGGAACAAGCGTTTCCACATTGAGGTGATCCCGGTGCCTGTGGGTACAGAAAAAACAATCCAGCCGGCTCACGGCGGAGGGGGGAAAAGGCTCCCGGTAACGGCGTTTGGTCGCCCCGTTTTTGTCCTTGATGTCGTTGAGGATCACGTCAATATATATGACGGTATTGTCAAGATTGATGACAAAGCCGTGCTGCCCCATGAACCAGAACAGCGCCTCCCCGTTTTCCGTCCGCGAAACACGTATCTCCTCAAGAAGGGCATCTCCCTTTTTATACCACCTGTTTTCTTCCATAAAATCGGCTCTCCTTTTCGTTCTGCGCCTTTTTCGTTCAGGGACGGTTCCAAGGATAGCCGTTTTTGTGCTTTTTTGCCATAGCAGTTTGCCACGCTTCACACATAAAACCTTGACTTTTCGGAAAACGCGTCATACACTGGATTTATGAACATCAAAACGGTTCTGACGGCGGACACCATCAATCTTCACCTGAAAGGGACAACGAAGGAAGCTATCATTAACGAGCTGCTTGACATGCTTACGGCGGCAAAAAAAATACAGGACAGGGAAGCGGCCTACGCCGCGGTAATGGACAGGGAACAAAAAATGTCCACGGGAATGAAACATGGAATCGCCATTCCCCACGGCAAAAGCACCACCATTCATGATCTCGTGGCCTGTATCGGAATCTCCGAAAAGCCGGTGGAATTTGATTCGCTGGATCACGAGCCCTGCCGTATCTTCATCATGACTCTTTCGCCGGTGGAAAAAACCGGCCCTCATTTGCAGTTCCTGGCGGAAATAAGCCTTCTTTTCAAAAGCTCGGAAAAACGGCAGGAAATCCTCAACGCCGATTCCCCCGAGGCGATACTGCGCATTCTGGCGGAATGACTGTCGCCGTTCGCAAGGAAATTCATTCGAGGGGGTCTAATACCCAGGAACCTGCCCTTCGGCAGGGGAGCCTTGGGGCGGTTCAATTCGACAGTCAATGATGGCGGGGCAGCAGAGCCCCGGTGCAAAATGAGAAAAATCCGCAGGACTTTTTCTTCCCGAACGAAGATACCCCGCTGCTTGCGGCGGGGTTCTTTATTGTATCGCCGGGTCTCAATCCCGCCGTTTTTCGCAGATTCGAACGTTCCCATGATGTTCCCCCGCCGAAAGACGGGTTTCCGGGTATTCAACTCATATACGTTTACTTACTACACGATTCCATGAAATAAACCACTGACCGCACGGAAAACACGGACTTTTGGGTCAAAACAGAGGCTTTTACCCGTGTTCGTCAGTGCTGTCCGTGGTAAAATTCTTCGACTTCCGGTGATTTGAACACCAAAGTAAACGCATATGGGTATTAGACCCCCGCTTCGAACAACC
>JAIROE010000258.1 GCA_031257715.1 Treponema sp.
CATGCATACGAAATCGGCGCTGGTCGAGGAACTGCGCAAGATAGACCGCGTTGTGCGGTCGCGGGCGGAAAGCGCGGTCTCTTTCAAATGGCTTGTCCTTGATGCCACTACGGGACGCAACGCCCTTGCCCAGGCCGGGGTTTTTCATGACGCGCTCTCTCTTTCCGGCTGCATTCTTACCAAATACGATTCGGGCGCGAAGGGCGGGGCGGTCTTTTCCCTGAACGCGGAACTCGGCCTTCCTGTCATCTACCTCTGCGAAGGGGAACGGTACGGCGACATACGCCCCTTTGATCCCCGCGCCTATGCGAGGGAATTTGCCGGCCTTGCCCGGGATGCCCGATGATAGTGATTTTTGCGGCGCGCACACGAATTGGCGGCCGGCGGCGGCCCTTTACGGCGAAAAAATCCGCCGGCGCGGCAGGCTTCCGGTTTCACGGGCTCTTCTGCCTGCTTTTTCTTTTGATCGCGGCGTATGCGCGGCCCGAAGATGCCCGGTGGTACCGTTCCAATGCCGCCGGCATGAGGCTGGAAGAAATACCGTCCCGTTTTGCCGCCCTGAGAAACGAGTACGCCCTTTCGCGGGCCTCCGGTTCCCCCGGGGAACTCCCCGCCGAAGTCATATCCTGTCTTGCGGAATTGCCGGTGCGGACGGGACAGGCGTTTTCGCCCGTCATTGAAATTCAGACCCTCTACCAAAAGGGAATTGAAATACGGCGGCAGTGGACGGTGCAAAGCGGCGGCGTTACGCGGATCGCCGCGGCTTTCGCTTTGGGCGGGGAACAGGCGGAGGCGGAAACCGCGGCGTCCGGCGGGGACGCGTCCGGCACGCCGGAGGGTTTTGTGGAGATGTTTGACGGCAGGGGCCTTGTTTTCCGGGAATATCAGTTTACCCCGGGGAAGGAAACGGTTGTCGTGTATTCCTATAACGGAGATACACCGGTGCGTGCCGAAACTTCGGAAAAAGAAGGCGGAACCTTAAAGCCGCTTTACACCGACACGTACCGGTACAGGCGATCAGGCTCCCTCCGTCAGGCGGAGCGTGTATACCACGCATCGGGTGAAAGAACGCGGCTTTCATTCCGAGGCGGTTTTCCCGGGGCGGACGATGATTTCATCGGCCCTCAGGGTTCAGGGTATGACATGCCCGATGCCGTTTACCTGAAAGAGGACTACCGGGTGGTCTACAGCACCGATGAGCGGGGGCGCGTGTTAAGCGAATCCTTTTACGATGAAAAGGACGAACTCTTTGGCGTACTTTCCAATACATGGTCGGGGGACAGGCTCACTTCGGTTTCCTGGAAGACCGCCGCGGGAGACGAAGAGAGGCTTTCCGAATTCGAATATGACGCCGAAGGGGACCGTATTGCGGAACGTAATTACCGCCGGGGCGTGCTGGAACGCGCCGTAACGCGGAGCGGGGAAAGGGACATCGAGGAATTGTACATGAACGGAAATGTCATACTCAGGGCGGTCTGGGAAGACGGCAGGAAGATCTCCGAGGAAAGGATACAGGAAAGATGAATGTGCGATGGATAGGTTTTATAGCGGCGCGGTATGTTTCGCGGGGGCGGCGGAATTCCCCTTCCCCGGTTCTGGCCGTTCTCGGCATAGCGACGGGGGTGCTTGCCCTCATCGTGATCATCGCGGTGATGAACGGCTTTCAGCTTGGATTTATCGAAAGCATACTGGAGATCTCTTCCTATCATATACGGGTTGAAAATTTTCCCCCGGAAAGCGCCGTGCTTATGGAAGAACGGATTTCCTCCCTTCCGGGCATACAGGCGGTTTCTCCCTTCAGGGAATTCCAGGGGCTCATGCGGGGAAGGCGGGGCGGCCAGCAGGCGGTGCTGGTACGCGGGCTTGGAAACGACGCGCCGGAACGGGACCGTGGCTTCGGATCGCGGATAACGGTTGAGGCGGGGAGCTTTGACATTTCGGAAAACCGTTACATACTGCTCGGGGCGGAACTGGCGCGGCGGCTGGAAGTGCGGCCCGGCGACGAGGTGACGCTTTTTTCAGTTTCCGGAATTCTTGGAGGCGGGGCGCCGGATGCCCCGGAAGAAAATTCCGGGGATGCCCCCGTAGAGCCGTTCATTGTGCGGGGAATTTTCAGGACGGGATTTTACGAATATGACATCGGCTGGGCCTTCATCAATATCGAAAGCGCCGTTTCCATTTCCGGCGGGGAACTTTCCCTCGGAGTAAAACTCGGGAACCGCTGGGAGGACAGGCGTAAAATGGAACTTGTTTCACAGGCCCTTGCCGGTGTTCCCGGATCGCGGGAATGTCGCGTCACAAGCTGGCGCGACTACAACCGCGCCTTTTTCGGCGCGCTCAGGACGGAAAAGCTCTTCATGTTTATTCTTGTGGGGCTGATCTTTATTGTTGTCGGGCTTAATATTTTTCAGGCGCAGCGGAGAGCCGTACTGGAACGCCGCGAGGAAATAGGGCTGCTCCGCGCGGTAGGGGCCTCGGACAGGGCGGTACGGCTTGTCTTTGTCTGGGACGGCGTTATCACGGGATTTACCGGGGCGGGACTGGGCCTTGTTTTGGGCCTTTTCATTGCCTTTAATATTCCCCTCTTTTTTACTATTCTGGAGGGAATGGTCAACATGTTCATACGGTTCCTCAATCTTGTTTTTCCCTTCTTCGGCGGCGGCGGCGAGGCCGGAGAGTTCGCCGTATTTTCGTCCGCGGTCTTTTACATCAAGGAGATCCCCTCCAGGGTCATGGCCCACGAGGTCCTTCTTATTTTCATGTTCGGGTTTTTGTCCGCGCTGTTTGCGGCATGGTTTGCCTCGGGAAAAATTTCACGGATAAGACCCTCGGAGGTACTGCGGTATGAGTAACGGCGTCATTCTCAGGGTTGCCGGTATTGTAAAGAACTATGTTTCAGGCGCCGAGACCCTTCATATCCTTAAAGGGATAAGCTTTGAAATTGAGCGGGGCGCTTCCCTTGCCGTGACGGGCCAAAGCGGCAGTGGAAAGAGCACCCTGCTTAACATCATAGGCGGCCTTGACAGGTCCGATTCGGGCGCCGTGACAGTGGGGGATACGGAAATAAGCGCCCTCCCCGAAAGTGCCCTTTCCTCCTACCGCAGCCGGCAGGTGGGGTTCATCTTTCAGTTTCATTACCTTCTCAAGGATTTTACCGCTCTTGAAAATGTCATGCTTCCCGCCTACATCGCCGGAATGCGGAAGAAGGACGCCGTTGAAAGGGCCCGCCTGCTCCTTTGCGATGTCAGGCTGGAAGACAGGATGGGCCATTTTCCTTCCCAGCTTTCAGGCGGGGAGCGCCAGCGCGTCGCGGTCGCCCGGTCCATGGTCAACGATCCCGATCTGGTTCTGGCCGATGAACCGACGGGAAACCTGGACCCCGACAACAGCGCAATGGTGACGGAGCTGCTTTACGGCGCGGCGGAAAAAAGGGGCAAGACGCTGATTGTGGTAACCCACGATGAAAAAGTCGCCTCCAGGGCGGCTCTGCGCTGTACCCTGGAAGACGGAACGTTTACCGGCATGCGGAGGCGGCAAAACGGCGGGGCGGGCGCGCAAAAGTGAAGGCCGGGTCCGGTTTTTTTATCGCCTTCCGCTATCTTTTGGGAAGGGCCCGTGAAGGGGGACGTTACCTCCGGGGCGCCGCCGCGGGAATAGCGGTGAGCCTTGTTCCCATCATCGTTACCCTTATTGTCGCCGACGGCATGATACGGGGTATCACGGACCGTTACCTTGAACTGGGCACATCTCATATACAGGTGTATAACTTTTCAGGCGCGGGCGAACTTGACGGCGCCGCTTCCGTCATCGCGGATCTTCCCGGCGTGCGCGGCGTGTGGATGGAACGGCAGGGGCTGGGGATGCTTGTGGGCAGGAAGAAAAGCGGGGCTGCCATACGGGCCGTTGAAAAATCCTATTGGGAAGATCCGGGAAGTCTCCGCTTCCTTACAACCATCGAAGGACAGGCCCTGCTTGAATCGGACCGTGAGGTGCTTTTGGGCGGGGAAATTGCCGAAGCCGCCGGCGCCGAAGTGGGAAAGACGGTGCGCATCATGACCCTGCGGGCGTCGGGCGGAAGAAGCATCCCGCGCTTTACCCCCTTTACCGTGAAGGGCATCGTCTCTTCAGGCTACCGGGAACTGGATTCACTGTGGTGCATCACTACGGACACGGCGGGGGCGGGGATTTTTTCCCCCGAATATTCATCGGCCCGTCTTCTCGTGAAAATAGACGATCCGTACCGCGGGGCGGATCGCATGGTCTTCGATATTTACGCGGCCCTGGGCCCCGGCTTTTCCGTCTACACATGGAAAGATATGCAAAGGTCCCAGTACAGTTCCTATGAGCAGACCCGCCAGCTTCTCCTTTTTATCATGGCCCTTATCGTGATGGTCGCCGCGGTGAATGTTTCGTCGGCGACTTCCATGCTGGTCATAGAACGCCGGCGGGACATCGCCGTCCTTAAAGCGGCGGGAGCCGGCGGCAGGGGCATACAGGGGATCTTCCTCTGGGGGAGTTTTCTTACCGGCCTTGCCGGTTCAGTTCTCGGTATAGGCGTTGGGCTGCTCATTGGGTATTTCATCAACCCCGTCATCAGGGGCCTTGAAAAAATCCTCAGCTTCTTCTCCGGCCTTTTTCACGGAGAGAGCGTGAAGATTCTCGACCCCGGCTACTACCTTGAAACCATACCGGTGATCATAGACTGGCAGATGGTCTTCCTCATCGGCCTCTTTACAATCCTCTGCTCCATGGCGGCCTCATGGCTTCCCGCCCGCCGCGCCGGGAAGCTCAAGCCCCTTGATCTTTTGCGGAAGTATTAGGGTAATGCTCATTAACTTGTAATCGGTGCGGCTAATCGGCGTTGCCCCGCGGAGGCTCATTCGCGTTCGAATGAACCGGTGCTTCCCCGGCCCTTTGCGGAAGTATCAGCGCCGCAGTTCGTCAAGGGCCCTTTCCCGCGCGGCAATCACCCTGTCGCACCATGCGTCGAATTCGGGATCTTCGACCCGGCATTCCCTGTGGGCAAGGATATACTTCACCGCTTCCTTCACTCCCGCGTCAAAGCGCACGGACGCCGTGAAACCCGGGACAAGGCGCTTGAGTTTCGTGTTGTCAAACACCACCGAATTCGCCTTGTCGCCGATGATGCTGCCGGTAAAATCCCAGTGGCCAGCGGCCGAAAGGAATTCGCTTGATATATGCACCGCCTTAAGGGGAACCCCCAGCGCATCCGCGATGGCCGCGTATATCTGATTCCAGGTGACCGTTTCCCCTGATGTGATCTGCACCGCCTCCCCAATAGCGTGTATGTTTCCGGTGAGGCCGGTAAAGGCTTTGGCAAAGTCGTAATTTGCCGTCATGGTCCAAAGGCTTTCGCCGTCCCCGTGAATGATCACGGGCTTCCCGTCAAGCATACGCTTGAGAACCTGCCAGCTCCCGTTTTTGCCGTGAATGCCAAGGGGCACGCTCCTTTCGTCGTAGGTATGGGCGGGGCGCACGATCGTAACGGGGAAGGCGGATTCCCGGTATTTTGCCGCAAGAAAATCTTCGCAGGCTATCTTGTTCCGGGAATACTCCCAGTAGGGATTGGCAAGGGGCGTGCCTTCGGTAACGAAGCAGCTTGAAAGAGGCTTTTGATACGCCGACGCGGAACTGATGAAGATGTACTGCTTTACAAGGCCCTCAAGGAGGCGGTAGTCCCTCTCTACCTGGGGAAGGGTGAAGGCGATAAAATCGGCGGCGGCGTCAAACCGCTCCCCCGCATCCAGAACGCCCGAAAGTTTTGACGCAATCTCTTTTTCGCTTTCGGCATTGATGTCGCAGGCGATTTCAACAAGCTTCCCCGATGCCGGGGGAAGCTCCCCGTCCCCCGCGGCCCCCCGGAACGGTTCCTCCGCAAGATCCCTGTTCCGGTTCCCCCGGTTAAGAAGGTACAGATCCCAGCCCAGACGCAGAACGCGCCGGGAAATGGCGGCGCTTATTGTTCCCGTTCCGCCAATGAATAAAACTTTCATGCAGTCCTCCGATACGGCGCCGTGCGCCTTCAGGATTTGGGATACGGGCGTATTTGAATACCCCCCTTTCCTCTTGACTTAACGTTAACATTAACTTTTACAGTTGGACAAGACATTTTTTTTGAGAGGTGAAAAGATGCAGTACCGTGTATACGGAAAAACCGGATTGAAGGTGTCGGCCTTTGGAATGGGCTGTATGCGGCTCCCCCGGATCGTAAGGGAGAACGGGGCGGAAGTGGACCGCGAGAAGGCCTGGGAGATGATACGCTACGCGGCGGATCACGGGGTCAATTACTTCGACACCGCCTACGGCTACCACAACATGACCAGCGAAGAGGTGCTCGGCGAAGCGCTCGAGGGCCGCCGTGAAAAAGTAATGATAGCCACCAAGCAGCCTTTCGGCGTCATGGCCGATCTGAAATCAGGCGGAGGGAAGACCCTGCGCGAAAACGCCCGGCGGAACCTTGAAAACACCCTGAAGAAGCTCCGCACGAATTACATCGACGTATACCTTATCCACAACATAGGGGTCTCCACATGGGAAGAGATCAAAAAGCAGAAAATCATAGAAGAATACGAACAATTCAAGTCCGAAGGGCTCATCAGGGCCACCGGTTTTTCCTATCACGGCCGCTATCCCGGCTTCAGGGAGGTCCTGGACTTCTACGGCTGGGACATGTGCCAGATACAGCAGAACCTCATTGACATAGAGAACGAAACCACCGAAGAGGCGATACACGATGCGGGCCGCAAAGGCTGCGCCCTTGTGATCATGGAGCCCCTGCGCGGAGGCAGCCTTGCCTTTCCCCCCGCTTCGGTAAAGGCCGTTTATGATGAATACGAAGAGGAGCGGAGCCCCGTCGAATGGGCATTCCGCCACATGCTCGATTACCCGGAAGTGAGCACGATCCTTTCGGGCGTTTCCACCATGGAACAACTCAAGGAGGACATCGAGATCTTCTCCCGGCCTGGCGCCGTTCCGCACTCTCTTTCCGAAGAAGAAAAGAAGATCATCGCGCGGGTGCGGGAGACCTACTTTTCAATTGCGTCGATCCCCTGCACCGCCTGCGAATACTGCCTTCCCTGTCCCCGCGGCGTCAACATCCCCCAGGTCTTCTCCAAATACAACGACGGCGTCATGTTCAACACCTTCGAGCCCTCGCGCCGGAGCTACTTCTTCCAGACCCAAAGCAAACAGGACGCGTCCCTGTGCGTCTCGTGCAAGGCGTGCGAAAAGAAGTGCCCCCAGCACATTGAAATAGCGAAGGAGCTTAAAACCGCCCACGCGGCGCTCGCGGGCTGGATAGAATGAAGACGATGCGCCGCCGCACCCTGGGTAATCCGCGCCCACACGCCGGCGTTTGGCCGCGCGGATTGCCTGGGGAGTTTTACGGCGCCAAGGCGGGCCTCGTCAATTGTTGAAAACGCGCGGCTAAAACCGGACGACGGGAAAAAGTACCCAAAGTCACGCGCGTCCGCCATTTTCGCGTAAACCGCGTTACGCGGCGTTGAAGCACAGCCGGAGAGACCGGACGCAAGGAGAACAAGAGAGGGAACCTCTAAAAACTCATTTTTTGGTTCCATTTGAGCTTGTCATTTTTTCTCTGGTTCTCTGATTTAAAAATCTCGATAGTTTTATTTACCGCTTAACCCGCCCGGAGGCATCGCCCTTCATGAGGACCAGGACTTCTTCTTTGGTAGAATAGTTAAAATCGCCGTATATCGAGTGGTTAAGGCACGAGGCGGCTGCCGCGAAATTAAGCGCATCCTG
>JAIROE010000270.1 GCA_031257715.1 Treponema sp.
AGGAATTTTCCCCGGCCCCGGTTTAAACTCTACGATTATAAAAACTATCCCGGCTATCCCAACACCCTGCCCCATGCCTTTACCCTGAATTCTCTCGAAGAATGTTCCCATTTTGGCTACAAGGACTACATGATCGATGTCAACAGGGCCAAAGATGAAATCGGCGACAAGGGTATTGTCATGGCCAGTCTTTCCGGCGTTACGCTGGATGAATGGACCGAGATGTGCGGTCTGGTGAACGAAACCAAGGCTGACTGGGTGGAACTCAATGTTTCCTGCCCCTTTGCGGCGGATATGGGCGTCAAGATGGGGGCCGGCGCCGTGGATATGACCGCCGAGGTTGTCAAAACCTGCAAAAGCATCCTGAAAAAGCCCTTCAGCGTTAAAATTTCGCCCCAGACGGTGGATCAATCCGTGGTGGCCAAGGCCTGCGAAGACGCCGGCGCCATGGCGCTGAATATTTCCGCCCGTTTCTCCGGTTATGACCTGGATATTGAAACCGCCCGGCCCATAGGCCCCGGTGCCCAGGGCGGCTGGGGCGGCCCGTACCTCATCGGTTACGGAATCAAGAACGCGGCCCTCACGGCCCGCAAGGTCAGCGTCCCCATTATCGCCGGTCTGGGGGTGTGGGACTGGCAGGACATCATCAAGTACACCATGGTAGGAGCCAGCCTGGTGCAGTCCGGCATAGGCATTATGTTGCAGGGCTATGATGTCGCCAGGCGCTGGGCAGAGAAGATCGATATGTGGCTGGATGCCAAGGGATACAAGTCGCTGGACGAAATCCGCGGTATCGCCCTGCCGAACATTCTCAAAACCGCGGAGGTTGAACGCTCCCCCGCGGGCGTGTACGCCAGGGTCGATGCCAACAAATGTACCAAATGCGGGGTGTGCAAACGGAGCTGTTTCTATGGCGCCATCACCCTCACCAAGGCGGGGGCCATCATCGACAGCAAGAAGTGCGACGGCTGCGGTATGTGCGTTGAAGTATGTCCCGTTGACGCGGCTTCCATGGTGCGGCCCCAGATCAGGGTGTAAAGCACAGGGGCCTGCCCGATGAATGATGTTTCGGGCAGGCCCGCGCATACCCGGCGCAGGAAGGAACAGATGGAATATATCAAATGCGATGTGCTGGTTGCCGGAGGCGGCGCGGCGGGGAGCCGGGCCGCCCTTGCAGCAAAAACCGCCGGTCCCCGCCTCAGGGTTATGGTGGTGGTGGATGGCGTGTATGAGTCCGGCGGCAGCACCAATATGGCCGCTTCCGAAGCGCTGGGTATTAACGCCCCCTTTAATTATGCGGATGACGGCGACAGCCCGGAAATATTTGAAAAAGATATTCTTGAAACCGGCGGCGGCCTTGCGGATCCTGCCCTGTGCCGCATTGTGGCCCGTGAATCCGGCGACCGGGTACGGGAATTGATGGACCTGGGGATGGTTTTTTTCAGCCGCGACGGTCATCCCCAGGCCCAAAAACTTTCCGGCTGCACAAAGGCCCGCTCCCTTACCAACGGGGGCAGTACCGGCCGCGAAATGGTGCGGGTCCTTAAAAAACAGGCCCTGCAAAAGGGCGTAGAAATAATCGAGCATCTCAAAATTTTCAGTCTCTTTCAGGATGAAAACGGAACCGTCCGGGGCGTTTATGGCATGAAAGACGGAAAACCGGTGTTCATTGAAAGCGGCGCTGTTGTGCTTGCCACGGGCGGAGCCCCGTCCATGTTCAGCGTCAACGTCAGCGCGGCTACCCAAACCGGCGACGGCTGGGCCATGGCGTATAACGCGGGCTGCCGTTTTACCAACATGGAATTTTTCCAGTGCGGCCCGGCGGTTATGAATTGCGGGATGAAATTTATCATCCATAGCCATATGTGGCGTTTTTTGCCGAAGCTCACCAATAAAGAGGGGAAAGAATTTTTGTCCGCCTACTGTACAAACGGCGTCAGCGCACAGGAAGCGCTTGATTTGAAGGCCATGTCCTATCCCTTCTCGGTGCGTACCGGCGCCATGTATGTGGATATTGCGGTATATAAGGAAATTATGGCGGGAAGATGCCTGCCCCATGGCGGCATTTCCTTTGACGTTACCCACATCGCCAAAGAAGATCTGCTCAAAAAAGCGCCCATCACCTACGAGACCCTGTTAAAGGCCGGCATTGATCTGGCGGTGGAACCCCTGGAACTCGGCATTGCGGTACAGAATTTCAACGGAGGGGTTATTATCGACGAGAACGGATTTACCGGCGTTGAGGGACTCTATGCCGCCGGTGAGGTAACCGGCGGCGTTCACGGATCGGACCGTCCCGGCGGAAACAACCTTTCGGACACCCAGGTTTTCGGGTACCGGGCGGGCCGCGCTGCCTCAGCCTTTGCGGAGACAAACCGCCGGCGGGTTCAGGGGCCCGAAATTGAAACCGGGAACCTGGCGGCCGGCCGGGATGAGGCGGACATAATCAGGGAAAGCGAGGCCCTCTACTATAAGGAAATGACGGTTATCCGCCATAAGGCGGGAATAGAAAAGATCCTCGACTTTATCGATCAAAAAGGCGGCAAGGCTGTTTCGGTTCAGTTAAAAAACCGCCTCTGCGTTGGCAGACTGCTGGCAAATGCGATACGTGCGCGGGACGAAAGCCGGGGCACCCACTACCGGGAAGACCGGCCCAAAACAGAAGAATCGTGGCGCCGCCGCATTGTTCTCGTCCGCGGGAGCGACGGGCTGCCCCGGGAAATCAAGGAGAAAAAATGAGCGTTTTCAGCGAAAAATACGGCGCCGTTTTTCAGCGTCTTTCCACCACCAATGTTTCGGACGCGCTGGATGCCCTTGGGTTGAAGGGGTCCACCTGGGGAATCCGCCCCATGTGGTACACGTTTACCAAAATCGCGGGCCCCGCGGTTACGGTCAAGATGACCGCCGCCGGTCTTACCAGGGGAACGCACCACCTGGGGGTAAAAGCGATAGACACCGCCCGGGAAGGGGATGTGATCATCATTGATAATGGCGGCCGCCTGGACACTTCCTGCTGGGGCGGCATACTTGCCAACGGCGCAAAAATGAAAAAGATCGCGGCCGTGGTTATTGACGGCGCCTGCCGCGATCTGGACGACTGTGTGGACTGCGGTTTCAACGTATACGCCCGCGGAACGGTGGTCGCCACGGCCCGGGGGCGGGTTATGGAAGAAGCGACCAATGTGATGATCCAGTTCGGCGGCGTGCAGGTTCGTCCGGGGGACATTGTTTTTGGCGATAAAAGCGGCGTGGTGATTATCCCCGCTGAACGGCTGGATGATGTCATCAAAAAAGCGGAAGACCTGTACGAAAAAGAAGAAGCCATGATAGCCGACATAAAAAGCGGAATGTCAATGATTGAGGTTGATGAAAAATACAACTATGAAAAGATGCTGAAAGGTGAAATTAAGGGGCATAAAGGAGCGCTCCATGGACCAAATTATTGAAGCCTACAAAAAACTGCCGCTGGGAAACATCTGCGACGCCAACGACAAGGGCGGAAACATGGACCCCGGCATTAAGCCGGTGGATGCCCGTTGCAAGATGGCCGGTCCCGCGTATACCGTCAAAGCCCACCCTTCCGACAATGTGGCCATCCACAAGGCGATATACGAAGCGCCCAGGGGATCCGTACTGGTGGTGGATGCCGGAGGTTTTTGCCGGGGGCACTTCGGCGAAATTATGGCCTTTGCCTGCATACAGCGGGGCCTTGCCGGTCTTGTCATAGACGGCGGTATCCGGGATGCCAATGACATTGAAGCCCTTGGATTCCCGGTCTTTAGCCGGGGCATTAATCCCGGCGGAACCCAGAAGGAAGTAGTTGGGGTGTGCGGACAGCCGGTCGTCTGCGGCGGCCTTCAGGTCGCAGCCGGCGATATGATCGTCGGAGACCGGGACGGCGTTGTGGCCATTCCCCGGGAAAAAATAGGGATCATCCTGGAAAAAGCCCAGGCCATTGCCGCAAAGGAAGCGGAAGTATTGCAGATGCTTAAAGAAGGGAAAACCACCATCGAGATATACCGGTTTACCAAACTATTGCCCCAAAAAGATTAAAGGAGGAATTATATGGCCGAAGGTTTTACGCGGGAAAGGGCTGAAAAACTGAAAAGCTTCGGTACCTGTGCGGTCTCGGATGCCATGGACCGTCTGGGCATTCCCTGCGGATTGTACGGGATAAAACCGATTATCAGGCACAAGGCCATTTGCGGCCCCGCTTTTACTGTGCATTATATTCCCTGCGGAACCAACAAGGGAACGGTTGGCGACTTTCTGGACGATGTGAAAGCCGGAGAAGTGGTTGTCATTGACAACGGTGGCAGGGATTACGGCACGGTTTGGGGCGGCCTGATGTCCCTTTCGGCTTCCCTGCATAAAATTGAAGGCACCGTTATCGACGGCGTCTGCCGCGATACGCCGGTGGTTTTTGAACAGGATTATCCCATATTCACCAAAGGCTTTTATATGGTAACCGGGAAAGACCGGGTTGAAGTGGACGAGATAGGCGGCGTGGTTTCAATTTCCAATATTCAGGTTAAACCCGGCGACATTATTCTGGGTGACGATTCGGGCGTCATTGTCATCCCCCTTGAACGGTTTGATGAAGTTTTTGCGGTGGCCGAAGAAATTGCGGAAAAGGAATCGGCCATAGAGGAAAACGTCCGTAACGGAATGTCGCTGCGTGAAGCCAGGGCGAAAGTTTCTTACCACAATTTGCAAACCAGCCGCAAGTAAAAAAGGAGGGGCCCATGGTACTGACCAAAGAAGAACAGGCGATGCTGGATGGCGAATCCGGCAAGGCGGTACAGCAAAGCATGAAGGTCCTCGTTACTCTGGGAAATATCTACGGGGCGGAACGGATGATCAGCATAACCAATGTGCACTCGCCGGGAGTTTCCTACCGCGTTACCGGCGATTCGGGCCTTGCCTATGTACAGGAAGCGGCGAAAGAAGCGAAATTTAAAATTCCGATGACGCTTAACAGTATCGGTATTGATTACGAAGACTGGAAAAAAATCGGATTTCCGGAAGATTTTTCGCTGAAGCAGATTGAACTCTCTGAGGCCTACCGGAAAATGGGGGCGATTGAAGTGAACAGCTGCACCCCCTACCTGGCGGGAAATATTCCGCGCTTTGGCGAACACGTAGCCTGGGGCGAATCTTCGGCGATTGTGTTTGCAAACTCCGTATTGGGGGCCCGGACAAACCGCGAAGGCGGCCCCACCGCGCTGGCGGCGGCCCTCTG
>JAIROE010000319.1 GCA_031257715.1 Treponema sp.
GGAACCATATGGAGGCGATTCTCAATAACGAGCTGTGGCATAATCTCATTAAGACGGCGTTTGCCGAAGGATATGAGTACTGTGGGCAGCCGGTTATTATCAGCGAATTCGGCGGTATAGCTTTTAATTCGGACGAGTCCGGCTGGGGTTACGGCAACAAGGTAAATTTCAAGGATGAATACATCACGCGTTTTGACGCCATCACCACCGCCATCAAACGGATTCCCTCTGTCTGCGGGTACTGTTATACCCAGGTCAGTGATGTGCAGCAGGAAATAAACGGCATTATGGATATGGACCGGCGTTTCAAGGTCGAACCACCGGTATTAAAAGAGATTAACCAACGGAAGGAAAGCAACTTCTACCGGATAAAAAGAAGTTAGATATGAAGGAACGTATCAACCTGGATCTCAACCATATCGAAAAAAGCGCCCGGGTTTTTAAGGCGCTTTCGCTGCCCATAAGGCTCAGGATGCTCCAGGAAATGGTACAAGGCGAACAATCAATGAATATAAGTGAACTCGCCGAAAGACTGGAACTCCCCCTCTCCTCTGCGGCTCTTCATGTCAGGGTCCTGGAGAAAGCGGGAATACTCATTCTGCAGGAAAAACCGGGACAGCGAGGAGCCCAGAAAATTTGCACCATCATTACCGACGATGTCTATTTTAATTTGGCGCAACAGCAAAAACACAAAAATCCGGTAAGAAACATCGGCTTAAGCATGCCCGTCGGGAATTATACCAATTTTTCAGTAACTAAATCCTGCGGGCTTGCCAGCAGACATTCGTTTATAGGTAACCTTGATTCGCCGGATTCCTTTTACGATTCCAATCATTACCAAGCCCAGATCTTATGGTTCACTACCGGTTTCATTGAATACCATTTTTCAAACTATGCCCTGAAAAATGAAAAGCTCCTTGAGCTGTCCTTCTCCCTTGAAGCCTGTTCCGAAGCGCCGGGTTATAATAACGACTGGCCAAGCGACATCACCATCTGGATCAACAATGAAGAAGTTTTCAGGTTTCACAGCACCGGAGATTTCGGCGGCAAACGGGGGCTGAACAATCCGGATTGGTGGGCCAACACCATGAGCCAGTATGGGGAACTTCATTTACTGGAAATAAACGCCACCGGCTGTTACAGTGATGGCAGAAAGACATCGGATCATACCCTTGCTTCGCTGGACGTTACCAAGGGCAGCCACATATCCTTCAAAATAGGGGTAAAGGAAGACGCCAAATACGTGGGAGGGGTTTGCCTTTTTGGCGAACATTTCGGCAATTACAGCAGTAATATCGAAATGGGCGCTAAACTGGTCATGTAATCTTTCTGGCAGGATATAACGTCTAACTATTGAGCCGTCCCCCAAACTCGGTTTTGCCTTTTTATTCCTGACCGGGTACTAGCCCCTGGAACCGGAGTTCAGGTCGAGGATGAGTTCCACTTCGCCCCGGGAAAGTTTTACGGCTTTGGTGATCTCGTCTACTTTCCAGCCCTGACGCGCGAGTTTGATTACGTTCTCGCGGGTCGAAATGGTGGGCGCTCCTTTGTTCCTGCCGGGAGCGCCTCCCTCCTCCTTGAGGACATGGCCCACCAGTTTTACCTGATCCTGTATTTCCTTGTTCAGATCCTCCAGCCGGGTTTCGGCGCGGGCAATCCATTCGCGGGCCTTCTGCATTTCTTTGATCCGGCTTTCGATACCGGCAAGATCCTTGTCAAGCAGGGTAAGTTTGTCCGCGGCCGCCCGGGCCTTTTCGTTATCCGCGGTCAGCTTTTCAATGGAAAGCCGCAGGGCTTCCTGTTCGGCGTACCGGGCTTTAAGATCCTCGACAAGGTGTTTCAACTCGGTCTCTGTCTGCTTTAAGGTATTGAAGTTGCGGTCCACACTCTGGTTGATGGCCTCCAGGGTCTGATTCTTTTTCTCGATATGCTGGAATTTTTCCTCGGTTTCGGCCAGGGCATCGTTGAATTTGCGTATCTGCACCTGAATAGCCTGGAGGGTATCGTCGGAAGCGGTAACCTCGGTAAGTTTGGTTTCTACCGCCTGCGAAGTCCGAAGCAGCCGGTTGAAGTCCGCTTCCATCAGCTCTATGCGCCGCTGTTCCGAGAGGAAACGGGTCATTTTGGCGTTCACTTCGTCTTCCAGGCGTTTTATCTTGACAAACTGGGCTTCCAGTTCCGCGGCTTCAGCCCGCCTCTGATCCAGTCCGTCGATGTCGCCCCGGAGGTCCTCGATGCGCTGTTCCAGATTCTGTTTGAGGGTGTCGGCCTGGTCGAAGAGTTTTGTTTGGGTGACAAAGTCCTGGATGCGCCGGTCCGCGTTGATAATCGCGGCGTTAAGCTGCCTGATATCGGCGTCCACGCGGGAAAACATCTCCACCTTATAAGAATCCGTTTCATCACGGATATCCTCGATGGCGGTACGGACCGCCGCGAGCCGCTCCTCGTTTTCCGCGACAAGTTCCCTGGCCCGGCGGCGCATCTCTTCCATGGCGCCGTCTGTATCCTTGATCCGGGAAGCCAGCTTTTCCTTCCAGCTTTCGATTTCTTTCCGGGAGGCCTCCTGCTGGGCGCTTAATTCAGCGCCGCGTTCGTCTACCTGGCCGGCGATCTGTTTGAGGGAGGATGCCAGGTCCCGCTGGGCCTGTTTGAGGTTTTCGGCCAGGGAAAGAGAGAAGCGGCCGAGTTCTGCCTTGACCTGGGAATCGGCCGCCGAGCGGGCCTCGGACAGATCGCCTTCAAGCTGTTCTTTAAAGGAGCCCAGGGTTTCGCCGCTTTGCGTCATTTCGTTCCGTATGCTTTCCTCGAAGGCGGCGGTTTCGGCTTTGAGATGTTCCAGGCCGGCGAGAAGCCTGTCGCGCTGATCCTGAAGCCGTTCCCGCAGTTCTTCGGAAAAATTAAGTTCAAGCTGCCGCCGTTGGGCGCTGAAATCCTCTCTTAAAGACGAAAGGTTCGAGTCAAATTTTAACTTCCACTCCTCAAGCTGTTCCTCGATAGCTTCGCCCCTTTTGGTAAGACCGGCGGCAAAGTCAGTTTCAAAAATATCAAGCTGTTTTGATACGTTGTCGCAGGATTTGGTTTTGAGGTCTTCCAGTTCCTTTTCTACCTGATCCAGTTCCTTCCGCAGGGATTGGACCGACCTGCCGAAAGCTTCGGCGGCGGCTTCCCGTTCCTTGTTCGAAGTTTCTTCGAACAGGACGAAATCCTGCCTCACCCGGTTTTCGGTTTCCCGCATGTAGCGGCGGAGTTCCCCGTCGAGCCGGGTGGAGTCCTCGGCCAGACTGTCCAGAAATTCGTACTGACGGGACTGGGCGGCGCGGTATTCTTCGAGCCTGGCATCGGTTTCTTCCAGCGCTTTGCGGCCGGCCTCCGCCGCAGTATTCGTAAGTTTTTTTTGCAGGGATGCGATTGTCTCATCGGTCTCTTTTTCAAAAGTCCTGAGTTTTTCGTCCAAATCCGTGAGCAGCTTATCCACCCGCATGGTTTCCTCTCCGGCGGCGGTTTTAGCCTCTTCCGCGGCGGTTTTCAGGGTTTGTTTGAAAAGGGTCTCTACCCTGGCGCCGGTCTCGGTAACGAGTCTGCTGGTTTCCCCGGCGGAATCGTTCCAGCCGGAGATAAGTTTCCCGGCTTTTTCTTCCATCGCTTCCAGCGAAAGACGCCACTTTTCAAGGTTTTCCCCGGCGGTTTTCCGCCACGCTTCAAGCTCGCCGGAAGCGGCGGCCTGGGCCCGGTTCCCGGCCTGCTTCAGGGCATCGGCAAGGTAAGTTTCGATACGGGAGGCATCGTTTTCCGCCTGTTCGCGGAGCAACCGGAACCGATCTTCCAGCGCGGCCACGCTTTCCGCCATAGCGGCTTCCCGCCGGGCCGCTTCCCCGGCAAGTTCCTCCTCGCGGCGAAGGAGTTTTTCGGCCAGGGCCGCGTCCCGCGCGCCGGCATCGGCGATAATCGCGCCGGAACGGGCGGCGGCTTCTTCGCTGAGGGTTTCGGCGGTTTTACGGGCCGCCTCTTTCCAGCCGGCGAGAAGGGCGCGGGTCCGTTCCTCCTCCTGGGCGATTGTTTCCCGCCACTTGACCAGGGCTGTTTCGGCGGCGGCTTTCCATTCTTCGGTATTCGATTCGGCTGAGGCCCGCCATTTTTCGAGTTCTTCCCCGATGAACGCCCTGGCTCTGGTCTCGGTCTCTTCCATGGCATCGCCGAGCCGCTGTTCAATGTCCGTGGAAACGGCGCTTATTTTTTCCTGAACGGATATCAGCCGGTTTTCCAACTCGTCCAGGCTGCGGGTAAAGTTTTCTTCCTGCCGGGCAAACAGGCCGGCGGCGGCTTTTTCCCACTCGCCGGCTTTTTCGGCGATGTCCTTTTCCTGCAAGGCAAGCTGCCTGGAGATAGCCTCTTTCCAATAGGCGGCCTGTTCGGTGACGGCCCCTTCCTGCCCGGCCAGTTGATTTGCGAGGGCTTCATCCTGCCGGGCAAGCTGTTCATTAAAGACCTGGGTTTGGCGCTCAAGTTGTCCGGCAACGGTCTGTTCCTGCCGGGCAATCTGTTCCGTAATATTTTCGTCGATCCGCCGTTCTTTTTCAGCGGCATTTTCCTCCCAGTCAGAAAAAAGCCGTTCGGTACGGGATGAGATCGCATTAATCGCGGCGTCCCACTCTGCGAAAAGCCGCCGGGAATCGTCCGCTTTAGCGGCGGCGGTCTCTCCCCATTCCTCGATGAGGCGCCGCAGGGTATCGGCCTTTTCTGTGGCGGAAGCTTCCCATTCCGCGATAAGTTGTTCGGCGTTAGACGCCGTTATCCTGGCCGTTTCGTCTAAATTCTCAAGTAATCGCCGTGAATCGGCGGCTTTTTCGGCGGCGGCGGCTTCCCATTCGGCAAGCAGGCGGCCGGTACGCTCTTCTTCTTCAGCGGCGGCGGCTTCCCACTTCGCAAGTTCGCCGCCTGCCCGGGCCTCCGCGCGGGATTCGGCTTCGGCCAGGGCGTTTCCAAGTTTCTGTTCAATTTCTCCGGCCGTATGCAGAATTTGGTCCTGTATCCTGTCGATGCGGCTTTCCATGGCGCCGACAGTTTCGGCAAAGGCACGATCCTGTTCGGCGATCTTCACCGCGATGGCGGCATCCCGTTCGGCGGTCTGGGCGGCGATAGCCTGGTCATGCCCGGTGATTTCCCGGGTGATTCGCGCGCCGGTTTCCGCGGCGGCCTCCTCCAGGGCGGCAAGCTGCTCCCTCGCCTTGATGCCGCCTTCTGCTACGGCCTTTTCCAGAAGGGCGATCCGCTCGCGGTTCCTGTTTTCCGTTTCGGTAAAGGCCGCTTCCAGGGCCGCAAGCTGTTCCCCGTTTCGGGATATCGCCTCCCCGGAGGCTTCTTTCCAGGCTTCCCTTTGCTCACGGGAAAGGGCCTGAAGCTCATCAATATCCTTTTTGATATCGTCCTTTAAATTCCGGCGCTGAACGGCAAATTCCTCGTGTTCTTTTTTCCAGGAATCCCTGAGATCGCGGATAGACCCCTGAATTTCGGCCACTCTGGCCTTTGAATGCTCCTGGTAAGCCTTGAGTTTTTCCTCAAGCGCGTCCCGAAACTGTTTAAGGCGTCCCGCGGCCTGTTCCCTCAATTTTACCAGGGCTTCATCTTCAAGCTTGTCCGCCCGCTCTCCTGCCCGGAGGATAGCCTTTTCCAAAGCCTCGCCGATAAGCGCCATATCCCGTTCCAGGTTTTCTTCCCGCTGTTTCTCAACCTGGATTACCGCATTCCGGTGGTCCTCGACCCGGCGCTCTATAGTTTCGGCGGCGGCCTGGAGATCCGAAACCGTGGCTTTTACCGAGGCCAGCACCGCCTCCGAAACACGTTCCATCGATTCGGCGCTTTCCCTTTCGAAACGGTCCCGCATCTCCTGAAGCTCCGCTTCCACATCCCTGAGTCTGCTTTCGGCCTGGGAAATACGTTTTACCGCGCTTTCCACAAAAGAACCTTCGTCCCTAACCCGGTCAAGATTCTCCTGTACCCTGCCGGTCATGCGTACCAATTCTTCCAGCGAGGTATCGTAAAGCGAGATGCGCTCATCGATCTTCGTGATTGCGTCGGCCTTGGCCTGAAGTTCCTGATCCGTAAGTACCAGCCGTTCCAGAAGCGCCCTGGCGGCGCTTTGTTTTACTTCCAGATCAACCGCGTAATCCCGGACGGCGGCTTCTCTCTTCTCAACAAATTCGTCCAGTTCGGCTTTGAGCCGCTTGCCATACTCGCGAATCTTGTCCAGGGTGCTGTTCCGCCGGGTAAGCTGATAGTACAGCACAAAAGTGAGGACCATGATGCCGAGCGTTAAGAGATTGCCGACCGAAAAAAAATTCATTGGTATCAACCTAGCACATAAAATGATAATTGGCGATAGCTTGAAAAGACAAAATCCGCGTAACCGGCCCGTTTTCCCCCGGGATGACCCCCGGAACGCCGTCTGCGCCACAGGGAAGGGACGATAAGGGCGGCCTTCATGCCGGCGTTCCTGGAACCGAGGACATCATAGGAAACGCTGTTTCCCACGTAGAGAATGCGTTCCGGGGGAAGGCGCATTTTTTCGGCCAGCACAAGAAAGGGCGTCTTATTGGGTTTAAGCCCTCCGGAAAGTTCGGAACAAAGCTGTACATCCCAAATACCCGAAAGACCCAGGTTTTCCAGCTTGCGTTCCGGCGGCAGGTCCGAAAGCACCCCCAGTTTGATCCCGGAATCGCCGAATTCACGCAACGTTTCCCGCAGGTCCGGAAACAGGGGTATCCGTTTGAAGACATCCTCCCAGCCCCGGTAAACCAGCGCCTCATGCCGCGCCCGCAGCGCGCCCGGTTCTTTTTTGAGGTATTCCCCCATCAGCGCGGCCTGCTTTTCGTAGAAATCGTTGACGGAGAGGCTTGAAACATTTGTTTTTCTGATTACGTTACGCGCCCTGCCCCAGGCCAATATCAGCGGAAATTCTTTTATGACAAAAGGCAGAATACGGATATAAAACTGATAATTGGCGTACAGAGTCCCGTCCAAATCAAACGCGATGCCGTCAAACTTTTTTCCCATATATCTATATTTTAATATAAATTGCCCGCAGGCGTACAGATATAGAAGCGGTCTGCCGGAAAAAACGTGCCTGGCGCCGTTTTTAAGCCATGATACGCTAGATATGGGGTATGGGGTCAGACCCCGGGGGGTAGATATAGTGTACCGGGTATAATGGAGGCGGGCCCTGAAACCATCAGACCCTGCTTGAATAATTAAATCCAGGGAAGCCGGACAAGCTTTGTTTGTCTTCCCAAAAACTGAAATTTTGGAACAGCCTCAACGTAATGGGTGCAACTTCTTTTTCGGGGCATTCAGGCAGCCATGATAAAGTTCCGAACCGAAGCGCCCCATATC
>JAIROE010000022.1 GCA_031257715.1 Treponema sp.
GGAGGCTCGTTCGAGAGGAAGTTTATAATACCGTCTGGTTTAATACCAAATTTTTGTAATCGTTGCTTTATTCAGCCGGAGCAGAGCTCCGGGGTATTAAACCAGACTTTCGAATAAAGCCGTTACATTTTGCGGGAATTGCCAAACCCCAACCCTGCCTTACGGGCAACTTGTGAAACACGATATTGTACCCCGGAGCCGGGCCGAAAGCCTTCGAAAGGTTCTGTCCGCCGTGTTGATTTCCGGATCGTATCGTACTATACTTCATCATCATGAATACCAAACAATGGTGGAAAGAAGCGGTGGTCTATCAGATTTACCCCCGCAGTTTTAAGGACAGTACCGGATCAGGCGTGGGCGACTTGAACGGCATTACCGAAAAACTCGATTACCTTGCGGCACTTGGCGCGGACGTAATTTGGCTTTCGCCGGTATACGAATCGCCCAACGTGGATAACGGTTACGACATCAGTGATTACTTGTCCATCATGAAGGAATTCGGGACCATGGCCGATTTCGACCGTCTCCTTTCGGAAGCCCACAGGCGGAACATAAAAATTGTCATGGATTTGGTGGTAAACCACACCTCGAACCTGCATCCGTGGTTTATCGAGTCCCGCTCATCCAGGGACAACCCCAAACGGGACTGGTACATCTGGAGGGACGGGTACAGGGGCCCTGACGGAAGGACGGGCGCCCCCAACGAACTCAAGAGCGTTTTTTCCGGCTCCGCCTGGGAGTACGATGAAAAGACCGGGCAGTACTACATGCACCTTTTCGCCACGGCCCAGCCCGATCTCAACTGGGCCAATCCCGATGTGCGGAACGCCGTTTTCGACATGATGAAATGGTGGCTGGACAAGGGCATAGACGGCTTCCGTATGGATGTCATTGACGCCGTGCACAAGCCAAAATCGGCGACGGCGGTTTCGGGCAAAAAGGCGGAAACCTGCTTCGGAAGCCCGGGTGTTCACGGCTACCTCAGGGAGATGCGCCAAAGGGTGCTTTCCGGCCGCGGCATCATGACTGTGGGGGAATGTTCAAGCGCCACGGTGAAAAGCGCACGGCTCTTTGCCGGAAGCGGCGGAAGCGAACTTGACATGGTGTTCCAGTTTGAACACACGTGGATAGATCACGATAAACAATTCGGCAAGTGGCGGCCCGTTCCCTTCAAACTTTCCAGGCTGAAAAAGATCCTTTCACACTGGCAGACGGGCCTTTACCAAAAGGCGTGGAACAGTCTTTACTGGGACAACCATGATCAGCCGCGGGTAGTCTCCCGTTTCGGCGACGATTCAACCGGGGAAAACCGCGTAAAGAGCGCAAAGATGCTTGCCGCGTGCCTGCACATGATGCAGGGAACCCCCTATATCTATCAGGGTGAAGAACTGGGGATGACCAACATGCCCGTCAATTCCCTTGACGAGCTCAACGACGTGGAGATTTTCAACGCGTACCGGGAACTGGTGGAAGAAAAGAAACTGCTTACCCATGATGAGATCATGACCGGCATAAGAAAGCTGGGCCGGGACAACGCCCGTACTCCCATGCAGTGGGATGCATCGGCAAACGCGGGCTTTACCACGGGAAAACCCTGGATGGGGGTAAATCCGAATTACAAGACCGTCAACGCCGCCTCCCAGATAAATGATCCCGAATCGGTGTTCGGTTTTTACAAACGCCTGATCCGCCTTAGAAAAGAATACCCCGTCATCGTATACGGCGATTACAAACTGCTTCTTCCCGAAGATGAAAGGCTCTTCGTTTACCGCCGCCGTCATGAAGGGAAGACCCTGTTTGTGCTCTGCAATTTTTCGGGGGATACGGCCGCGCTGCCGCTTCTGAAAAAAATCACGGCCGGCGGAAAACTGCTGATTTCTAATTATGCCGCAGAGGAAAAGGGCGGCGCCCTGCGGCCGTGGGAAACGCGGGTGTACATGGCGTAAAAGCCGGTCCGGCGCGGGACGCCCGTCAATACCTGAAAATGAAGCCCACGTCTATCGCATAGACCGAATCTACCCCCGGATCAAGGGCCAGTTCCCTGCCGTAAATGGAACAGTCCAGCCTCATGAAGCTCAGATCGATGCCGAAGCCTGCCGCCGGGAGGGCGTCGGCTATGCCGGCGCGGATGCTGAATTTTTGCAGAACGACAAGTTCCACCCCAAGACTGATGTTGAGAATGGGGTTGCGCGGAATGACGTCGAAAAGATTCAGAAAATCCCGGTAATCGGCCATAATCAGGAAATTGGAAATATAGCGGTCAAGGAAAGGGGTGCTGATGCGGTAGCTGAAGCCCAAGCCAAGCCGGGGGGCAATGGAACCGTAGTATCCGGGATCAACGGGGTTCCTGTTTCTGAAATCATCATAAGAAGCATAGGAAGTAACAAGGGCCGGTGAAAAAGCGTCAAAGCAGGACAGCGCCGCGGTAAAGACTCCCCCATAGGCGTACTTGACCCCCAGATCAAGCCCCAGCCCCAGAATGGTTTTGAAGGAAGCGGCGTTATCAAACATCGAGCCGTCGAATTTCAGCGAAGGGTTCAGATCCAGGGCGTTCCGGAAAAAACCCTTGCCCAAAAAACCGGCGTCAAAGACATGCTTTTCCCTTTCCAGCACCCTGAAAGAATAACCGCCCACGATGAAAATTTCCCCCGAAACATCAAGGGAAATTCCCGAATTTACCGCCGCGTTGCCTGTCAGGCGGTTGAAGATCCCCAAACCCAGCCCGCGGCCCACCCATCCCAGGGCAAGGGGTCCCCCAACGTCAATTCCCGCGCTCAGTTTCAGATCCTTGAGGCTTCCCTTGTTAACCGCCAGATCGAGAATTTCAAAGACAGGCCCGTACATGCTCACGGTCAATTCCGAAACGCTGAACTGATCTTTCACCCCGACAAAAGAAGCGGGGTTGGTAAAAAGTGAATAAAAATCATCGCCTAATGCCGCATGTATTCCCCCCATGCCCGAAAAACGGGCCTGGGGCATGACAAAGGGGGCGATGGTTTCACCGGGAAGATACGCGCACGTCAATGTCAAGAGAACCATGAAAAGCAGGGACCGCACATTCCGGTTCATTGCCATACTCCTTATGCCGGCCGCCGCCGGCCGGAAACGTTTAGCTGGTCAGGTGCAAATTATCGAGGAGATCACCGACAATGCCCAGCTTGTCCCCTCCCTTATCCTGCGCCGCCTGGACCAGCGCCTCCACAAGGGAAGAACGGCCGGGAAACGTATAACCGCTTATATAGGCGGCGCTGTTCCCGCTCCGCACCGCATCGTCCGCGAAAATCACCATCGCGGCCATTGCCAGATAGTAGGGATCGGCGGCACCGGTAAAAGCGTCAAACTCGGGATCTCCGGGCACGGCCGCGGCCGGCAGCGCCTCTTTGAGCGCCCCGGCCGTCTCCGGGAGGTTCTTGATGTCGCTCACAATGCGGTTGAACAGGTCCGCGGCATTACCGGAGTTTATCTCCGTATCCTCATCGATGTGGTTCAGCACCGCGCTGGCCGGCGCCGCCGCGTTTACGGCGGCTTTGACGGCGGCCGCCTGCAAAACGGTCCTGCCCGTACCAAAAGTTCCCCGCACCGCATCCCGTATGCTCTTCAGCAGCGCCAGGGAAAGCGCCGGATCGTTGGCCGCCTTTTCAACAAGGCCGTTCACGTTGCCCGCCATAACCGCCGGAATCAGCGCCGACGGATCCCGCCGCGCCCAGGAGGCAAGGGACGTGGAAAAGAAATTGGTACAGGAGGAAAACAGTATCGGGATCGCCGTCGCTATGAAAAGAACGCTGTACAGTTTTTCATGTTTCATGGTTTTATTATACCCTCTTTACCGCCATTCCGTCAAAACCCGCCGTTCCGCAGAGCGCCCCCGCCGTTTCGGCAAGAGCGGTGATGCGGCAGACAAGGGATGCGCCCGGCTTTTCGCGCTCCCCTTCGGCGGGAAGAGCAAGCTTTAAATAATTATCGGAGGTTACCCGCAAAAAACGGGAATTTTTTTCGCTTTCCTCGACAACCGCTTCCACATCCCTGTTTATCCAGCGCCCGGCATAATCCCGCCTGTGCCGGCGGGCCATGGCGGTAAGAATATCCACCCTTGTCCGGGCATCTTTCCCGCAGATTCCCTGGCCGTAAGACCACGCCTTTGTGCCGGGCCTCCGTGAAAAGGGAAAGGCGTGTATCCAGGCACAACGGAGCCTTTCGCAGAGCCCGGCGGTCTTTTCAAATTCCGCAGGGGTTTCGCCTGGAAAACCGGCGATAATGTCGCAGGCCAGAAAAGGATCGTCCTTTACCGAGCGGAGCCGGGCGGCGGCGGCCTCAACCTCGAGGGGGCCGTAGGGGCGGCCCATCCTTTCAAGGATTGCAGGGCTCCCCGACTGGACGGAAAGATGAAAATGGGGCCGTATCCGGGGATGGGCAAGAACGCGGAGGAGATCCCCATCCACCGTTTCGGGCTCCAGGGACGAAAGGCGGAGCCGTATGGCCCTGGTTCCCGAAAGCAGGAACCCGACAAGGCCGGCAAGGGAAACCTCTCCGCCTCCCGGCCCCCTTCCGCGGTATTGGCCGATATTCACCCCGGTAAGCACCGCTTCGGCGGCCCCCCGTTCCTCAAGAGAAACAAGGGCCGCGAGTGCCTCCGCCGCGTCAACGCTTACACAGGGCCCCCGCGCCGCGCTCACCCGGCAGTAGGCGCAGCGGCGGTCGCAGCCGTCCTGTATCTTGAGGAAACCCCGTGAATGAAAGGAAAAGGCGTCCGGGACAAAGCGGAAGCGCCCGCCGGAAGGGGAAGAGGAACCGGAAAGGGAAAGGGCCCACCGGGCGGCGGCCCGGGCAATGTCCTCCACGCCGTTTCCCGAAGATAAAAGGCACGGCAAATCAAGCAGGGCGTCTTTTTTGTCCCCCGGAACAACAAAAAGGCGTCCGGGAGGATCCCCGGAGGAACGCTCCAGCTCCGCAAGGGCCTCCCCTTCAAGCTGGGCGTAACAGCCGGTAACGATGAGCGGAATGCGGGGATGATCCCGCAGGAGCCCGCGCAGTACGCGCCGGGCCTTCTGTTCGGCCTTTGACGTGACGGTACAAGTGTTCACCACAAGGATGTCGGCCCCCAAAGGCTTGTCAAGAACGGCAAAACCACAGCGGCGGAAAGCGGCGGCGACGGCCTCGCTTTCAAGCTGGTTGAGCTTGCAGCCCAGGGTGTAAATATAGAAGGAAGGCATCCGGGCTTAACGGTTTCCCAGCGCCTGCCGCGCCCGGTCAAGGCCCCGGCGGGCGTCGGCGAACTGTGAATTGAGGTTAAGGGCCCGCTCATAGGCGGCGACGGCTTCGGCAAAATCGCCGGCGCTCTCCCGGGCATACGCAAGGCGTGCCCACCACGCGGCATTCCCCGGCGCCCAGTGAACCGCCGTGGAAAGGGCAATGTCGGCGTGCCTGAAACGGCCCATCCGTATATAGATTTCCCCGATAAAGTAATAGACCATCTCTATGCGCGCCCCTTCGGGCGCCATGTTGATGTACTCCTGAAAGAACTCCAGCGCCTCGGTGTTTTTTCCCTCGTAATAGTTAATTTCCCCAAGAATTTCGACAATCCTCGCGTCATAGCGGTTGAGGTCCCGCCCGGTGCGGGCGTAATTCATCGCCTCTTCGTACCGGCCGAGCCTGAGAAGGCTCCAGCATATCACCACGTGGGCTTCAAGGTTGCCCCGGCTTGCGGCAATCTCATTCCGGCAAATGGCTACGGCCTGTTCGTAGTTGCCGTTCCGGTATTCGGCCAGCGCGTCGGGCCGCATTTGGGAAAAAGCGGGCGACAGCCGGAAGAAAAGGAGGATGAGGAAGCACACGCGGGCGGTCCCGAAAAATTTTCCGGCATGAAACGCGGTCATGGCTTTGTATTTTTTGCGGTCATGGTACACTGTCCGTTGAAGGTGCAGCCGGTTTCCATGTTGATTTCCGGGGCGGTTACGTTCCCCACGAGCGTACCGGTAACGGTAATGTCCACCTTTTCGCTTGCCGTTACATTCCCCTTTACCTGCCCCCGTATGACTACCCTTGATGCGGTGATATGCGCCTCCACCACGGCCTGTTCGTCTATCACGAGGAGCCCTTTGGCGGTAATCTCCCCCGACACTTTTCCCCGGATAAGGAAGGATTTCCCGAAACTCAGCGTCCCGGAAAAAAAGATGTCCGGCGAAAGTATAGTATCGAAGTCATCATCTTCAAGGATATCGTTGTGAACGTCGGTCATCCCTCAAATCTAGCCCTCCGGGAGGGGGCCGGTCAAGAGCCCGGATTGCGCCACGTTAAATTCAACTGAAACTTCCACGGCGCGGATCTCTTTCAGGCGGTCTTGTATCTGCCGGGTCGTAAACCCCGGCGCGTACATCGACGGGAAAACGGCTCAAAGTTTTCCGCGCCAGCAGCCGGGCATGAAGAGGACAAGAATGGTTAACAGTTCAAGGCGGCCTGAAAGCATAAAGAAGGAAAGCCCCCATTTGACGCTTGCGGGCGTATCAACAAGGATTGCGCCGCTTGAAAGCGATCCGAGACCCAGTCCTATGTTCCCCACCGTTATCAGGGCCGTATTGAGCGAATTGAACAGATCGATCCCCGAACTGCATACAAGAAGCGTGGCGCCCAGCACAAAAGAAAAATAAAGAAAAATAAAGCCGGCGACGCTGTATACAACATCCTTGCGCCCTGTCTTCCGGTCGATCCGTATGGAAAACACGCCCCGTGAAAAAAGAAATCTTTTCATCTCGTTCTTCATCTGTTTGGCAAGTATGACATAACGTATGAGCTTGATTCCCCCGGATGTAGAGCCTGAACAGGCGCCGGAGAACATGAGGATAAAGAGAACACTCTGGGCAAGCGGGGGCCACAGGTTGTAACCGGCGGACGAAAAGCCGGTGGTGGTAATTATTGAAGCAACCTGAAAAAAAGCCTGACGTACCGCGGCGCCGGCCGAGGCCGACGAAGGCAGAATTGACACGGTAACAAGAAACACGGAAACAAACAGGACGAGGCCGTATGTCCGCGCTTCGCTGTTATGCGTAATCTCCCGCAATTTTCCCCGCAGAAGCCGGTACATAAGCGTAAAGTTGAATCCGGCAAGGAGCATAAAAACAGTACAGACCCATTCTATATAAGGGGAACGGTAATACGCGATACCGTCGTTACGGGTACTGAATCCCCCTGTCGCCATGGTAGAAAATGCGTGGAAAACGGCGTCCAACCAGTTCATCCCGCCTGAAAGAAGCAAAACGGACTGGAGGCCGGTAAGTCCCAGATAAATCAGCGATAGTATCTTCGCCGTTTCCGTCACCTTGGGCGTAAATTTTTCTTTTTCAGGCCCTGTCGTTTCCATCTTGAGGAGTCTGAAACCGCCTGTACCGATGACGGGAACAAGGGCAACGGTAAGAACGATGATCCCTATTCCGCCGAGCCAGTGGGTCATTCCCCTCCATAAAAGAAGCGAACGGGGAAGTATTTCCACATCGGAGATAAGGCTTATTCCCGTTGTCGTAAAGCCGGAGACGCTTTCAAAGACGGCGTTTGTAAAAGAAGGGACATGCCCTGAAAGCACATAAGGAAGGGCGCCGGAAAAAGAGGTAAATACCCATGCAAAAACCACAAAGCGTATGCCTCCCGAAACGGTGAATTCGATCTGTTTCTTTCCGGAAAAAATGAAAACAGGCAGCGCCGCCGCGGCCGGCGCCATTGAAACGGCGAAGGCCCGTATCATTTCCTTTTCACGAAAGACAATGGCGGCCGTGAGGGGCAGAACCATGAAAAAAGAAACAATGCCGGTAAAGATTACCAGCAGCACGATGACGGCCGAATTTTTTGGCCCCGGACTACCCGGCCGCATTTTCCACACCCTCATATTGCAACCTGTAGAGCCGCGCGTAAAGGCCGTTTGCGGCAATCAGCTCTTCGTGCGTTCCTTCCTCGGCCAGGCGGCCGGCACTGAGTACAAAGATGCGGCTTGCGTGCCGTATCGTCGAAAGCCGGTGCGCGATGACGATGGACGTGCGGCCGGCAAGGACCTTCCGCATGCCCATCTGTATGAGATGTTCAGTTTCGGTGTCGATGGAACTTGTGGCCTCGTCAAGGACCACGACGGCCGGGTTATGGGCGATGACCCGCGCGAAACTGACAAGCTGCCTCTGGCCCGACGATATGTTCGCCGCATCTTCGGAGAGTACGGTACCGTAGCCGTTTGGAAGGCGGGAAATAAATTCATGGGCGTGTACCGCCTTCGCCGCTTCGATGATTTCCCCTTCGGAAAGGGGCAGCCCCAGGCTGATGTTATCCGCCACCGGCCCCGAAAAAAGAAACACGTCCTGCATCACCGGTAATACCGAGCGGCGCAGTTCCGCAAGGGGAATGTCGCGGACCGGCACACCGTCTATCCGTATCGTCCCCGAGTCAATATCCCAGAGCCGCGTCAGTACATTGGTGATGGTTGTTTTCCCCGCGCCGGTGTAACCGACAATGGCGGCCATTTCCCCCGGATTCACCGTAAAACTCAGGCCCTTCAATATTTCCTCCCTGCTATTGTACGAAAAATGAACATCGTCAAATTCAATATGGCCCCTCACCTGCCCCTCAATTGTACGCCTCCCCGTGTCGGGGATCCTTTCTTCGGTATCAAGAAATTTGAACACCCTCTCTCCCCCGGCCATGGCCGACTGAAGCAGGGTATATTTTTCGGCGATATCCGTCACCGGGGCGTAGAACATTTGTACAAGAGTAATAAAAGCGACCAGCACCCCAAGGGAAAGGGACAGGGAGAGTACCATGTTCCCTCCTATGACAATGACCGCCGCCGAGGTAAACGTGGAAAACCATTCGACAATGGGCCTGAAAACCGCGAAAACATACATCTCTCCCAGATTGGCGTCAAGGAGTTCTCCGTTCCGTCCTCTGAATTCGCGGCAGCTCTTTTTTTCCCCCTGAAAAAGCTGCACCACCTGTACCCCCGCGAGCCGTTCGGCAAGATATGCGTACACCCGCGATGAGGCGACGCGCTGCCGCCTGAAGGCGTCTCTTGCCTTGACGCGGCTTATCAGAGTGAGGAAGAGGACGGGCGGCAGAATGACGACGACCACAAGGGCAAGTTTGGGCGAAAGGATAAAGAGGGTGACAAGCACGCCGATCATGATCGAAAGATCCTTGAGGAAGGCCACAAGGACGGCGGTAAAGAATTCGTTGATCGTTTCAACATCGCCGGTAAGGCGGGTCACGATACGGCCGACAGGATGGCGTGAAAGAAACGCCGTCGACTGTGAGGCGGTCTTCCTGAACAGGGCCATCCGCAGATCCTTCATGACCTTCTGTCCCATGAGGCAGGTAGTCCACGTCTGGGAAAAGGTAAACGCGAAAACCGCCGCAAGTATCGCAAGAAATACAAGCGCCGCGTTGCGCACCGTCTTCAGGTCGCCTGACCTTACGGCGGCTATCTGGGAAACCGGAAGTGAATACAGATCCGCCTTCCTCACCGCCGCGGCTTTTTCCCCGACAAGAAAAATTCCCGCGTGCCTTTCCATGACCACATGCGCTCCTCCATCGCCGGCGAGGGGGAAAGCGTACCAGTCTTCGTCCCGTATGATTGAACGCCTTTCAAGTTCATCTTCCACGATTCCCGAAAGGCGCGGGCTCCTGTTTGAGAGAATGAAAAGGAGTCCCCCCGCTTCAAGAACGGAAGGCAGGGACGGATCAAAAAGTTCAGCCGCCGCATCCGCACACCGGCTTTCCAGTTCCGGCTTTTGCCTTTCGTACTGTTCTCTGTCAAGGCAGATAAACTTTGCCAGTATCGCCTCGTCGATGATCCGCTGTTCCAGAACGGGAAGGTACAGTTCCCCCATCGTGGTGATAAAAAGCGCGAAGATCGTCGCGGCGGCAAGAGCCCTGTAGGGTTTGAGCCATGAAAGGATCCTCATGACAAGGCGGCCGTCGTATTCCTTTGTCACTTCCTCGCCGGTATCGGCATCAAAGAAGTCAGCCATCATGGGCCTCCAACTGCTGAAGGGCCGCCGTGCGGGCATAGTAACCCCCGGCCGCGGCAAGTTCCGCGGGACTTCCGTACTCGGCGATGCGGCCCTTCTCCAGAACCGCCACCATACCGGCGTGACGGAGGCTTGATACCCTGTGTGATATGATGATCGTGGTCTTCCCTTTCCGTTCGGCAAGGAGCCGCGATAAAATGCGTTTTTCCGTGTCGGCGTCAACGGCGGAAAGGGAATCGTCAAGGATGAGGAATTCCCGGTCAAGGATCACCGCCCTTGATATGGCGACCCGCTGTTTCTGCCCTCCCGAAAGGGTCAGCCCGCGCTCCCCGATAAGGGTGTCCCAGCCCCTGTTGAAATTTTCAAGATCCCGTTCAAGGGCGGAAATATCCGCCGCTTTTTCAAGCTGCGCTTCCCGGGGATTTTCGAGTCCGTAGCCCATGTTGTTTTTTATGGAATCGGAAAAGAGGTAGCTGTCCTGGGGGGTTACGGCGAAAAGGCTTCGCAAATGTCCCAGATCCCATTCACGGACATCAACGCCGAAAATTTTCACCGCGCCCGGGGGAGGATCTATCATCCTCGTGAGGGATTTAATCAGCGTCGATTTTCCCGATCCGGTTCTGCCCAGGATGCCAAGCCATGCGCCCCGGGGAACCGACAGGCTGATTCCTGAAAGCACGTCCCCTTTTTTTTCGTAGGCAAAAGAGAAATCGTGTATCTCTATGGCAGGCACCGTCTGCGGCGGCGTGAACGCCGTACACGCGGCGTCCTTCCCGGCGGGTGCGTCAGGCGAGCGTATCGAAGGGACGGTCCGCATCACCTCGTTTACCCGGCGCAGTCCCACCGCGCCCCGCTGTATCATGTTTACCATGAAACCCGCTCCCATGAGGGGCCATATCAGCATCTGAAGGTAACGGAACAGGGCCACAAGCCCGCCCGGACTCATGGAGCCTTCGATGACCCGCCTTCCCCCGACAAGGAACAGGATCACCGACGTAAGCCCTGAAAGAAAACTCACCAGAGGAAAGAAAAAACCCTCCAGTTTCGCATGCTCCATGTTGACTTCCCGGTAGTCGTCGTTCGAGGCGGCGAATTTTTTTATGAACCACCATTCTTTTACAAAGGATTTCACCACCCGCATACCGGCGAATGTTTCCTGGACCGTGTCGCTCATGCGGGAATAGGATTCCTGGGCACGAAGGAAACGGTTTCCCACGGCGCTGCCGAAGATGAGGATAAGGATGGTAACGACAGGCAGGGGCAGAACCGCGAAAAAAGCGGACCTGGCGTCCTGAATGAATATGATGATGAGAATGGACGTTGCCATGAAGATAAAATCGATAAATGCCACAAAGCCCATGCCTATGGACATTCTTACCGCCCCAAGATCGTTGATGGACCGGGCCATGAGATCCCCGATCTTGTTCTTCTGATAAAAATCCCAGGACAGGGTAAGAAGATGATCAAAAAGCCGCTCCCGCATTTCCGTTTCTATGCGCTGCGAAGAACCGTGTATGAAATAGCGCCAAAAAAATCTGCCCAGGGAAATTACCGCCGTAACGGTGATCATCCCGAGGGCGATAAAGAGGAGGCTTTTCAGTTTGAAAGATCCCTCCACGATGATGTCCACAGCCTTCCGTATAAACTGGGGAATAATGATCTGCGCGGCGTCTATCGTGACAAGGCAGATGAGCCCGCCCAGGTAACGCCTGCGGTAACGGAACAGATAAGGGAAAAGGCTTTTATATTCCCGGAGTGAGCTTTCTCTTTTTGACGAAGGCATACTACGCCTTTCTTGCAGATAAATCTTCCTGCTTTTTCTTGTCCGATTCCAGTTTTGCGGACCAGATGTCAAATTTCTTTTTTACTGTCTCGGCTTCTTCCCGTTCACCCAGTACGATGTGAACCCTTCGCAGCGCGAGAAGGAAAGTAATGCCCATCTTGAAATCGTCTACCCTGTTGGTGGAAAGCTCGTATTTTTCCCGGTAACGGTCGGCCGCCTGCATGAGGAGTTTTTTCAGCATGCGCAGATGGTATACGGTCGGCTCATAATTGGGAGACCTGGGATCGGTATTGGCGACGGCGTTTCTCATATCCATGATGTTCTTGGTAACCGCGGCGAACCGGCCTTCCAGTTCCACGAAGGACCACTTCCATTTGGTATTGTCGCCGTAGGCGTTTTCCAGAAGATCCAGGGTCAGCCCCATCTTCCGCACCAAAAGATAGCGCCGCGCGGCATCCACCGATTCAATGGAAGCGAGTTTTTCCTCATAGTCCGAAAAAGGCGCGTCTATGAGGTTGCCGACTATTTCTTCAAGGTAGATGACACTCTTGTAGAGGGACTTTCGGCCGTCATTGAGGGCGTCCTCATTTTTTACTTTGAGAACGGCTTGGGAAACTCCCGAAAGAATGATGTAATTCGAGGTAAGGTTCAGCATTTCATCCGCCAGCGCAAGCCGTTTGAAGGCCGCGCCCGCGGGGTCCTGTTTGATGGCGGGAATAAGGCTTTGTTCCCGTTTGAGGATGGCGTCGACGGACGCTTTGTAGGTCTTTATCCTTTCAAAATATTTGTGACGTTCCTCATTGGAAATCTTCGCCATTACACGCTACCTCCGGACGCCCCTTTCAGCCGTTCGTACGCGGCGCCTTGCCGTATCTTAAAATTAAATCGTCGGCATGAGCAAGAGCCGCCCTGCCCGAATCCCCGGCAAGCATGCGGGCTATTTCCTGGCGCCTTTCCCCGGCATCAAGGATATTTACCACCGTGCTGGTTCTGCCCCCCCCGGTCTTCTTCTCAACCTTGATATGATTATCGGCACGGACGGCTATGCTTGCAAGGTGGGTAACACAGAAAATCTGTTTACGGGCGCCGATGCGGGCGAGGTATTCTCCCACTTCAAGGGCCACTTCTCCTCCTATACCCGTGTCTATTTCGTCAAAGACCAGCGTTTCCGCCGATCCCCCGCCTCCACCCGCCGCACCGGCATCGGCCGCGCCGGAGCCGGATTCGGAAAATACGGTCTTTATCGCAAGCATCACCCGTGAAAGCTCCCCGCCGGAGGCAATGCGGGAAAGATCCTTAAGGGGCTCGCCGGTATTGGCGGAGATGAGGAATTCCACATCTTCGGCCCCCCAGGGACCGCAGACAAGACTGCCCGGTCTTTCGGCCGGCGCCGAATTTTCCGCCGGCGCGGAATCTCCTGTGTCCGCAGCCCTGAACGAATCCCTGGTTCTGGGGATCACCGCGGCCTCAAAACGGGCATGGGGCATTCCCAGACGGACAAGTATCTCCGTGATGCGTTTCCCGAGGTTCCCCGACGCGGCCTTTCTTTGGGCGCCAAGAGACGCGGC
>JAIROE010000030.1 GCA_031257715.1 Treponema sp.
CGAAGAAAAAACGGGGAGGAAAAAGAAGAAGAACGCGGAAAGGACGGCGGGAAAGACGAGGCGGAAGAGCCTCGCCTGATGATCCGCGATCCTGCGCTGGGCAGGAATGTAGATATTTCAGGATAGCCCATGACGCTGCCGCTTGTTTTTTCCGCCGCCAGTCTTCTTCTCTGCGGTTTTTTCTTTATCTATTTCAGGAACTTCCTGAAGCGGCAGGGCGGCCGGGAAGGGGGAAGCGCGTACCGGGATGAAGTCGAGGAAACCCGGAAACTCATCGCCGATATTGACGCCGCCACCGAACGGGATCTGACCCTGATAGAAGACAGGCTCAAAACCCTGCGGGAAGTGCTCGATGCCGCGGACCGCCGCGTCGCCGTCCTTGTCCGAGAACTGGACCGCACCTATCCTGCCGTGCAGGGCCGTCCCGCCGCCCTTTATACCGATCTTGGAAAAGCGCTCCCCAAACCCGCGGCCGCGCCGCAGCCCGGTGCCGCGCCACAACCCGCGGTTGCACCGGTGCCCGCCGCGCCACAGTCCGCAGCCGTGCCGCGGCCCGCCGCGCCCGAACCCGCCGTACCCGATGCCTTTGCGCCGGAACAGGCGAAGGCCGCCGAAGCCGGGAACTTATCCATAGGGGAAAAGGCCGCCGAACTGGCCGAGGCAGGATTTTCCCCCGAACTCATTGCGGCGCGCCTTGGCGTCAGCGTCACGGAAGTCGATCTTGCCGTCACCATTTACCGGCGCGGTATTCCCTGACGGCCAAAGGCCGCAAAACTCCAGGCCGAGCCATTCAAGGCGGGCATTCACCAGGGCACCGTTCGGGGGCGCCGGCATTTACTTTCCAACCGTTGCGAACTACACGATTCCAGGAAATAAACCACTGACCGCACGGAAAACACGGACTTTTGGGTCAAAATTGAGGCTCATCCGTGTTCGTCAGTGCTGTCCGTGGTAAAATCTTCGACTTCGAGGTGAATTTCTTCTTTACGGAATAACGGCGAAAAATACCGGGCCGCAGGGGCCCGGTTCGCCTTTCTCGTTCTCGCAGCGGAGGCAGAAGTAGACGGTCATCCCCGGGCAGCCTTCGAAGTTGAAGATGTGCTTCTTCTTCCGGGTAAAGACCGCGTGGGGGAGGTCGTCCCCGGTAACCGGCGGAACGGCGATGCGGAAGCGGCCGTTGTGGTTGGCGGGGTCAAGGATGCCGAAGTGGATGCTCACCCCGTAGTCCGAGCGGGGGTCGGCAGAGAGAATCCCGATGGCGTGGATCTGCGCCAGGATGAGCTCGTGAAGGCCTCCGTAGACAAGCTCCGCCGTGCCCTGGGAAGCGGGAGGCGGAGCGGTGGTAGATTCATTGGACTAAAAACACTGATTCAAAGAGGAACACGGACCTCACGGACACGCTTCGCGCCCACGGACGGCACAGACTTCCCGTCTGAAATCATATACCAAAAGCAGTATAATCAGCACAGTTTGTTCAAAATTTCCTTCTCCTGTTTTGTCCGTGCCGTCCGTCTCGTCCGTGGTTAATCTGTACTTTTAGTATAATCAGCCTGGTGGTGGGGGTGGGGTCCCGCCGTGTGCAGCCCGGCTCGTCAATCCGGGCGCCGGTGACGTTGCGGGAATACAGGATGTACTCGTTGTGGAACTCCCGCAGGGTGTGTTCTCCCGCGTCTCTGGCCTCGTTCTTGGCCACCACATCGGCGTGGATGTGCGCCTCGCCGAGCTTGCTCCACTCGGTATACCACGCCGCGGGGATGTGGCTCCACGCCGGAACCCGGCGTTCAAGGTCTCATGGAAGCTCCGGGGCATGCTCTGGAAGTCCTGGAGCATGCTCTGGAAAGGCTGGGGCATGCTCTGGAAGTCCTGGAGCATGCTCTGGAAAGGCTGGGGCATGCTCTGGAAGTCCTGGGGCATGCTCTGGAAGTCCTGGGGCATGCTCTGGAAGCGCTGGGGCATGATGCGGAAACCCGCCGCACGCCGCCTTTTTGTATGGGCACTGGAGTTTTGCGGCCTCCCGCCGCGAAACTCCCCGGCCAAACGCCCCGCGCCCGCCTGGAGTTTCGGCAACGCCGAAACTCCGGCCCTAAAAACCGCCAAGGATGGCGGTTTTTAGGGCAGTCTCTCTACCGTCAACGTGATTCTGCTATTGACAGAGCCGTTGGTCTGGAAGGCGTTTTCAGGCTTCTTCCAGCCGCCGCCCCTGAAGCCGTTGCCCCAGTTGACGGTGGTGTCGCTGCCGGTGAATGTGCCGGTTTTGCCGTCCCAGTCCGTTGCGCCGGAGGGCACCCGGACGGTGACGGCTTTGGAAGTGACGTCGCTGAACATCTGGTACCCCAGCGTGGGAACCGTACTGCCCAGGGTTACGGTAAGGGCCTCTGCGCCGGTGTAGTCGAAGGCCCAGTAGCCGATGGATGCGGCCTTGGGGAGGCTCACCGTGGTAAGGGCGGTACAGCCGCGGAAGGCGTTGTTGCCGATGGATGCGGCCTCGGGGAGGCTGACCGTGGCAAGGGCGGTACAGCCGTGGAAGGCGGCGTCGCCGATGGCAGTAATTCCGGGAATCGTTACCCCGCCCGCGGCCGAAGGATAGCAGATAAGGGTCTTGCCGTTGTTGGAGAGGAGCATCCTGCGGTTACCGCTGTGCGTGTACGTGGAGTTGCCGGAGGCCACGGTGATGTTCGTTAAACTGGTACAGCCGGAGAAGGGGCTAAAGCCCATAGTGGTGAGGGAGGCGGGGAGGCTGACCGTGGTAAGGGCGGTACAGACGTCGAAGGCGCAGTAGCCGATGGATGCGGCCGCGGGGAGGCTGACCGTGGTAAGGCCGGTACAGCCGGAGAAGGCGGAGTCGCCGATGGATGCGGCCTCGGGGAGGCTCACCGTGGTAAGGGCGGTACAGCCGCTGAAGGCGCCGTTGCCGATGGATGTGGCCTTGGGGAGGCTGACCGTGGTAAGGGCGGTACAGTCGTTGAAGGCGGCGCTGTCGATGGATGCGGCCTCGGGGAGGCTGACCGTGGCAAGGGCGGTACAGTCGGCGAAGGCGACGTTGCCGATGGATGCGGCCTTGGGTAGGCTCACCGTGGTAAGGGCGGTACAGCCGAAGAAGGCGTAGTCACCCACGGTTTGTATGCCCGCGCCGGCCACGCCGGTAAGGGCGCTAAAGTTCTCGAAAGTGGGGTCGTGGTATGTTCCCGCCTTGACGCCCGTGGCCGTATCGGGGAGGACCAGGGAGACGATCTTGTCTACGCCGGTCGTACCCGCGCCGGGGTCAAACTCTGTCACGCCGGTGCAGGCGGAAAGGTCCAGGGCCACGTACTTGCCCGCGGTCTGTATGTCGGTAAGGAGGTTCGCCCAGCCGCTTGAGAGGATGATCTCCACCGGCAGGGGGACGGGGGCCCCGGCGGTTCCGCTGTAAGTACCGGCGCCGAGGTAATCCCCGATGTTGGTTACCGGTTTCATCACCGCCGCGGTATACACCGTGGTGGAGCCGTCTTCGGCGGTAACGGTGTAGGTGACGGGACCGTCAAAGTTCCGGGTCTCGCCGGAAGCGGGGCTGACACGCGCGCCCGGCGAAACGGTGATAAGGGGGGCAAAGGTAAGATCCGCGGTGCCGGAGGGAACGGTAACCAGGATGGTTGTTCCGGCAATGGTTCCTTCTTTTACCGTGGTGGAGTCGGAGAGCGTTACTTTAAAGCCCGTCATCGCTTTGGCGGAGCGGGGCGCAGGCGTGGGCGCGGGTATAGGTATAGGTATACTTCCCGGGCCGCCGGCAGCATCGCCGCAGGCCGTGAAAAAGAGGGCGCACGTTATAACGATGAAGGGTAAAAGAAGAAAACTACCTAACGGATGACAGGGGGGTAACTCTTTACTATACAAGGAATTAGCGATCCGCATATAAGACCTCCGTTTTTTCGATACATTGTGCGATGTGCCGGGCATTGCGCTGCGCATTGCGCCGCGCCCGCCGGGGGTGGATGTTTCAGGGTAGCGCGGGTTTGGGGATCTTGTCAATTGCCCAATGAAACGCCGCAGGCGTTTCATTGGGCTGGGGAGTTTGCGCGGAGCGCAAACTCCAGGCGCACGAACGGGGCCAAAGAGCCAAACGCCTGCGGCGTTTGGCTCTTTGGCCGGGGCGTTTCGGCGGAGCCGAAACTCCAGGGCGGCCATGGCGGGGGCCAATGCGCTAGGCCAAATATTCCAGATCGTAGGGCGTTTCCTGGTACACGTAGTTGAGCCAGTTGGAGAAGAACAGGTGGGCGTGGGCCCTCCAGCGGACTATGGGGGTTTTTGAGGGATCGTCCTGGGGGTAATAGTTTTCGGGAATGTCTATGGAAAGCCCCCGCGAAAGATCGCGGCGGTATTCCCGGTCGATGGTAAGGGGATCGTATTCAAGGTGGCCGGTGACGTAGATTTCGCGGCCTTCGCGGGCGGTGACGATGAAGAGCCCCGTTTCCGGTGTTTCGGACTGTATGACAAGACGGCTGTCGGCGGCGACGGCGTCCCTGTCGCTTGCGGTGTGGCGCGACTGGGGGGCCAGGAATTCATCGTCAAAACCCCGGAAAAGGGTCGTGTGCCGTTCGTTTATTCTGTGGGGGAAGATGCCGAAGAGCTTCCGTTCAAGCGGTTTTTTTTGGATGCCGTAGCGCCGGTACAGCCCCGCCTGCGCCCCCCAGCAGATGTGCATCACGGACCATACGTTCCGGCCCGAATAGTCTATTACGCGGGCAAGTTCGTCCCAGTAGTCCACCTCTTCAAAGGGAAGGCTTTCCACGGGCGCGCCGGTGATGATGAGGCCGTCGAAGCGCACGTTGTCCCTGATGATCTCCTGGGAATCACGGTAGAATTTTTCAAGATGTCCCGGCGGGGCGTTTTTCGATTCGTGGCTTCCCATGCGCAGGAAGCTCAAGTCCACCTGAAGGGGGCTGTTCCCCAGGAGCCGCAGGAGCTGTATTTCCGTATCCACCGTCGTGGGCATGAGGTTGACTATGCCGACTTTAAGGGGCCTGATGTCCTGATGTTCGGCCCTGTCCTGGGTCATGACAAAGACGTTTTCCCCTCGCAGCGCGTCGTAAGCGGGCAGAGCCGGTGGAATTTTTATGGGCATGGCTGTTTACAGTTTTATCCCGGTGGGAAAACGGGGCACGTCCGCGGCCCGCAGGAATGCCGCGCAGGCGTCCACCAGAACGGCGTGATCCTCAAGGCCGGACAGTCCTGAAACCGTAAAAACGGCGATGAGGCCCGAATCCCCTACGCGGATGGGAAAGCCCCCGCCGCCCCATATGTAAAAGCGGGGATCAAGGCCCCGTGATTCCAGCGTCTGTTTCCGCCTGACAAAGCGCAGGGTGGAAAGCAGGGTGCTTTCTTCAAAGTCCCGTACCGTGTTGAATTTTTTGGTCATCCACCCTTCGTTGTCGGAAGTGGTCCCCGCGGCCATGTACTGAAAGAGGACAAGGCCGCTTATGAGCCGTATGCTTACCGAAAGGGGATAGCCGTTTTTCAGGATCATGCCGGCCGCTTCGTTCCCCAGCTTCCAGGCGTCCTCCCGGTTGAAACGGGGAAAACGGAGCAGTTCTTCCTGTTTTTCCACAATAGCGATTAATTTATCAGTTTTCATGTTGACTCCTCTGGCGCATTGGGCCTTTCTGTAGTAGTATAACACGAACCGCATACTATGAGAATACGGCAAGGAGGCAGCATGGACAGGGAAGAGCGTATCAGGGATTTGATCTCCGGGATGACTCTTGAAGAAAAAGTGTCCCAGTTAAGCTACACGAGCCCGGCGATACCGAGGCTGGGGATACCGGAGTACAACTGGTGGAATGAATGCCTGCACGGGGTGGCGCGGGCGGGCATTGCCACGGTCTTTCCCCAGGCCATAGCGTTGGCGGCGACTTTTGACGACGCCTTTGTGCAGAAGGTGGCGGAGGCCATTTCCGACGAAGGCCGGGCAAAATACAACGAGGCCGTCAAGCGGGGCAACCGGGGCCAGTACTGGGGGCTTACCTTCTGGACGCCGAACATCAACATCTTCCGCGATCCCCGCTGGGGGAGGGGTCAGGAAACCTACGGGGAAGATCCTTTCCTCACCGGCCGCATAGGAGCCGCTTTTGTACGCGGGCTCCAGGGGCCCGATCCCGAGCACCTCAAGGCCGCCGCCTGTGCCAAGCATTACGCGGTCCATTCGGGGCCCGAACGGCTGCGCCATACTTTTGACGCGGTGGTATCAAAAAAAGACCTCTTTGAGACCTATCTTCCCGCCTTTAAGGCCCTTGTCGATGAGGGGGTTGAGGCGGTCATGGGGGCCTATAACCGGACCCTTGGCGAACCCTGCGGCGGGAGCACGTATTTGTTAAAGGAGATACTCCGGGGCACGTGGGGTTTCACCGGCCATGTGACATCCGACTGCTGGGCCATACGGGATTTCCACGAACATCACAAGGTGACGGGGAGTCCCGAGGAATCGGCGGCCATGGCGCTTAACGCCGGCTGCGATCTTAACTGCGGCTGTACTTTTCCGCAGCTTGTCGTTTCCTTTAAAAAGGGGCTCGTTACCGGGGAGGCAATCAACACCGCCCTTACGCGGCTCCTGCGGACCCGCTTCAAACTGGGGATGTTCGATCCGCCGGAGGATGATCCCTATTCCGGGTTGAAAGGGGACGTGATCAACTGCGAAAAACACCAGAAGCTGGCGCGTGAGGCGGCGGAAAAATCCATCGTGCTTCTCAAAAACAGCGGGGGGCTCCTTCCCCTTGACGACGGCGCCAAACGCATAACCATACTCGGCCCGAGCGCCGCCAATCCCCTTACGCTCTTCGGCAACTATTACGGGATCAGTTCCCGCTTCGTCACCTTCCTTGAAGGACTGGGGATGAAGGTGCGGGACAAGTACGCCATCAGCCTTGAATACCGGCCGGGTTGTCTCCAGTATGAAGAAAGCCACCCGGTCCGCTTCGGCTCCCAGACGGGTTTCTTTACCGGGGCGGACACCGACCTCTTCATCGCGGTCATGGGCCTTGACGGTTCCATGGAAGGGGAGGAGGGGGACGCCATCGCGTCCGATTCAAACGGCGACCGCGACGCCATAGAGCTTCCTCCCTGGCAGCTCAAATTCCTCCGCGCCCTCAAGGGGACCGGGAAACCCGTGATTCTCGTGCTTACCGGGGGAAGCCCCATCGCCATCCCCGAGGATATTGCCGACGCGGTTATTTTCGCCTGGTATCCCGGTGAAAAAGGAGGGGAAGCCCTCGCCGATATCATCTTCGGCGACGTTGTTCCTTCGGGCAAACTTCCCCTGACTTTCCCCGCTTCCACAAGCCAGCTTCCCCCCTATGAGGATTATGCCCTCAAGGGAAGAACCTACCGTTATATGACGGAAAAGCCCCTCTATCCCTTCGGTTTCGGTCTTTCCTACACGTCGTTCCGTTTTGATTCCATTGAACTTTCCTCATCGTCCATAGAGAAAGACGGCCGGGTAAAGGCATCGGTGAAAATCAGCAATACGGGAAAGCGTGACGGGGAAGATGTGATCCAGATCTACATTTCGAAGGACGCGCGTGACGCCGATGATCCCCTCTTTTCGCTGCGGGCTTTCCGCCGCGTCGCCTGCCCGGCGGGAAAGACGGTGAGCGCCGAATTTGAGCTTTCCGCCTCCGCCTTTGAATCGGTAAACGCCGAAGGGGAGGGCGTCCTTGTTCCCGGTTCCTATACGGTGACGGCCGCCGATGCCGCCCCCGTTCCCGCCGCCCGTGAGAAGGGCGCGGCCGAACCGGTGCGCGCGGGCATTACGGTACGGTAGGCCGGCGGACGGCCTTGTTTTTGGATGGTCAATAATTCTATACTTGCGTAAGGAGAATGAAGGTGAAAAAATACGTGTTTTTGTTGATGATGACGGTGTTTGCCGCGGGGCTGTGGGCAAAGGCCGGCGGAGAACGCATACGCATGGCGACCGGGGGAAATACCGGGACCTATTACGCGTTCGGATCGGCGGTGGGCCAGATACTCACCGGGAAAACAGGCATCCCCGTTACCATACAGTCTACCGGGGCTTCAAAGGCCAACATACAGCTTGTGGCCGCGGGGGAAGTGGAGCTTGCCATTGTCCAGAACGATGTCATGGATTACGCCTACAGGGGAACGGATCTCTTTACCGGCGAGCAGACCCAGGCGTTTTCTGCCATGGCGGCGCTCTATGCCGAAGTCTGTCAGGTAGTGGCGAATTCCGCGTCAGGAATAAAAACCATTGCGGATCTTAAAGGCAGGAATGTTTCCGTGGGCGATGCCGGGAGCGGTACCGAATTCAATGCCCGCCAGATTCTTGAAGCCTACGGGATCACCTTTGACGACATCAACAAACAGAACCTGAGTTTCGGCGCTTCGGCGGACGCGCTTCGGGACAACAAGATAGACGCCTTCTTCTGCGTCGCCGGCGCGCCGACGATGGCAATCGTTGATCTTGCGATGGGAAAAGATATTACCGTGCTTGAAATAGACGACGCCCATGCCGCGGGTCTTATCGAGAAGTATCCGTTTTACACCCAGTACCCCATAGCGGCGGCAAGTTACCGGGGCGTTCCCGGCGCCGTCAAGACCGTGGCGGTCAAGGCGACCTTTATTGTAAGCACCAAACTTTCCGACGATACGGTGTACCGGCTTACCAAGACGCTGATGGAAAGCAGGGCCGAAATTACCGAAGCCCATTCCAAAGGCGCGGAGCTTTCGCTCGAATACGCGGTCAGCGGAATTTCCGTACCGTTCCATCCGGGGGCCCGGCGGTACTTCCGCGAGACAGGCGCGATGAAATAGTTGAAACGGTGGTTTGCCCTCGCCGTCAATCTGCTTCTTGCCGTTCTTGTCATTGCGGGAGGGGTTCTCATAAAGCGCCGCGCGGAAGCGGCGCGGAGTACCCGTCCTCTTTTTCTTGTTCTTTCCGGTGAAAAAACGGGAAAGGTATACGGCGAATGGGAGGCGCCCGAAGGAACGGAATTTGCCGTTGAGTTTATCCATTCGGTGAACAACACTCCGGTGCGGGAGATGTTCAGGGTGGAAGGCGGCGTGATACGCGCCGAGGCAGCCCGTTTTTTTTCCTTCGGCGCGGGCATGCAGAGTACGCTGGAAGGTGAAGAGCGCCTTGTCCGTGACGGCGAGGGCATGATCATAACGGGGCTTACCCGGACCTATGGAGAATTAAATTATATTGTGGGAACCGTTTCGGATCATGTTCTTTTTATCGGGGATGAACGTGTCGGCCTGCGGGATCTGTGCGGAAAAAACGCCCACGTTGTTTTCAGAATAAGGACGGGAGGCGGAAAGTGACGCATGAGGATGATTCTTTTCGTGTGCTGAGTAAAAGTGAAACCGAAGAACTCATCGCGGTCATTGACCGGGAATCGAATGTGCGCAGGTTTTCGGGGCTTCCTTCGTATATCGTCAAGGGTTTTTTGCTGCTCTTTACCGTGTATATATTCTGGATAACCCTTTTCGCGTCCCTGCCCGAGCAGGTCAGGCGCAGCGCCTTCCTGGGTTTTCTTGTCTTCAACGGCTACCTCCTGTACCCCCTGCGCCGCGCCATGACCAAAAGGGTGAACCACATACCCTGGTATGATATGACGCTGGGTATTCTGGGGAGCGCCTCTTTTTTCTATTACACATTTAATTTTAGCTCGATTGTCGGCCGCGCCGTCCTTTTGCTGCCCCTTGATATTGTCATGGGGGTTGCAGGAATTATCGCCCTTGCGGAATTGTGCCGGAGGGTTGTGGGTCTTCCCATACTGGTTGTCGCCGCCGGTTTTATCATTTACTCGGCGGCATCAGGTTTTTCCCTGCGCCGCGTCGTGCATCAGCTTTTCTACACCACAGAGGGCATCATCGGAACTCCCACGGGCGTCTGTTCAACTTTTATTGTTCTTTTTATTTTTCTCGCCTCGTTTCTCGAGAAATCGGGCATTGCGACTTTTTTTATCGATCTTGCCAATTCCATCGCCGGTTTCGCGTCGGGGGGACCCGCGAAGGTGGCGGTAATCGCGAGCGCGCTTGAGGGGATGTATTCGGGAAGTTCTGTTGCCAATACGGTCGGATCGGGGAGCGTGACCATTCCGGTCATGAAGAAGACAGGCTACAGGCCCGAGTTCGCCGCGGCGGTGGAAGCGGCCGCTTCGACGGGCGGGCAGATCATGCCCCCCATCATGGGAGCCGCCGCTTTCCTCATGGCGGAACTGACCGGCCTTTCCTATCCCCTGATAGCGGTGTCGGCGATACTTCCCGCGGCGCTCTATTTTACGGGGATCTTCCTCATGATCCATTTCGAGGCGAAGAAGCTCGGCCTCAAAGGGCTGCCCCGTGAATCCATTCCCCGTTTCTGGAAGCTCCTTTTGAGCCGGGGCTATCTTTTTCTTCCCGTCGTGGTGCTGGTCGTGTTTATGGGCGCGGGTTTTACGCCGGCCTACGCCGCCTGCACCGCCATAGCGGCGGCCGTTATTGTCAGCTTTTTCAGAAAAGACACGCGTTTTACTCCCGCGTCCTTTATTGATGCCCTTGCGGGCGGTTCGCGGAATACCATAGGCGTTGCCATGGCATGCGCCATGGCCGGCATTGTCGTGGGGGTTGTTTCACTTTCCGGCCTGGGGCAGGTGCTTATCGCCGCCCTGCTCGTCGTGGCGGAAAACAGCCTTTTTCTTGCCCTTTTCCTTACGATGATAGCCTGCCTCGTCCTCGGCATGGGAATCCCCACCACGGCGAATTATGTGATCATGGCGACCATAACCGCGCCCATCGTGATACGCATGGGTATCCCGGTCATGGCGGCCCACATGTTTGTCTTTTATTTCGGCATAGTGGCGGACATAACGCCGCCGGTCGCACTGGCCGCCTACGCGGGGGCGGCCATAGCCGGTTCCAATCCCATAAAGACGGGGCTCATCGCAACCCGGCTTGCCATCACCGCCTTTATCATTCCCTATATTTTTGTATTCAGCCCGGCGATGCTCCTCATCGACACCACTCCCTTTGAAGTGATCCGCATTGTGCTGACTTCCTGTATAGGAATGTTCGGCCTTGCCGCGGGCCTTGAAGGCTACATGCTGAAAAAGGTCGCCTTTCCTCTGCGCATAATCGGCGTGGCCGGAGGCCTCCTCCTGATCGATCCGGGATTCTACTCCGATCTTGCCGGTTTCAGCCTCATCGCCCTTGTAACGCTGTTTCAGATTATCGGAATAAAACGGATGAAGTGAATCCTTTTGAGAGGTATAGCCGTATAATAGAGTTGTTCAATAACTTCAGTTATTGAACAACTTCCGCTAAAAAACGGCAGATTTGGCGGATTTTTGCAAAAAAATACACCAAATCTGCGAGACTTGTGAAAGAACCAACCGGGTTCTTGAACAAGTCCAATGTTATGTGCAATAAACATGTTATGCCCGAATTTATCGTCGCAGGCGCCCTCCATGGCGCTTGAAAGTCATTTCAAAAACCCGTATTCATAAACTTTGGACTCTATTTGTTGAGCTAACTGTTTTACATTATTCCGCAATGTTTTAATCTCCGCGGGTTTAATTCCCCGCCGCTCTGCGGCGGTTAAAAGGGAACACAGAGATGATATGATGGAAATATGAGCGAATATATTCATGAGGCACATAATGTATCGGTGTTGATGTATCACATTGGACTTTACCCCATTAGGTGAACACCATTAAGCGACACTCCCCGAGTTAAACATATCAGGCGTAACATAGTCAAGTACCGAATGGATACGCATCCGGTTATAATACGCCTCAAGGT
>JAIROE010000062.1 GCA_031257715.1 Treponema sp.
ATAATTTCGGGTATGGGGAGAAGCATGTGTGTGAGCTATATTGTATCTTGAACCTTTTGGCATTTCTGGTCCACGGGCTGATGATACTGTGCGATAAACCGCTTATAAAAGTGCGTTCATATTTCGGAAGAAGGGACGAATTCTATAATGTGTTACGCACTTTCTTCCGGACCTTTGAGTTCCAAAACCGGGACGATTTTCCGCTATTTGTTATCACTCATGTAAAGAACGGCTAAAAATAAAATTGCCTGCCTCCCTCTCGTTTGGCCCTTGAGCAAACGTTCCGGCCGGGGTACAATACTGTATGGAACGCCGCCTGTCGGAGTTTATCCCTGAAAACGTTTTTGCGCCGGGGGAAGGCGGGACGGACCCGGTGGTTACGGGAATGGCGTATGATTCCCGTGCGGTAAAGCCGGGGGACTGTTATTTTGCCCTGCGGGGGCTTCACGCGGACGGGCATGATTTCATTGCCGGGGCGGTAGAGCGCGGCGCTTCGGTCGTCGTTCACGAGAAGGAAATCCCCAAAGGGGAACAACACGGGGCGCTCTTCCTCCGTGTTCCCGATGCGCGGCTTCTCATGTCACAGTTCTCCGCAGCCTTCTACGGGCATCCTTCCCGGCGGCTTGTCGTCGCCGGGGTAACGGGAACGGAGGGGAAAAGCACCACAGTGTACCTTATCTGGCAGCTCCTCCTCCTTTTGGGGAAAAAAGCCGGTTTTTTCTCGACGGTCTCGTACAGTCTGGGGGACGGGGAACGTCCCAACCCGGAGCACCAGACCACCCCGGAGGCCCCGGAAGTCCAGCGGCTGCTTTTTGAGATGGCGGAAAACGGCGCCGGATATGCCGTCGTCGAGGCGAGCTCCCACGGCCTTTCGGAAAAAACGGGCCGCCTTGCCGGCGTGCATTTCGATGCGGCGGTGATGACCAATGTGGCCCACGAACATCTGGAATTCCACGGAACATGGGAGCAGTACCGTTTCGACAAGGCGAACCTCTTCCGGGCGCCGGGAGGAAAGCCCGCCGGCGGTGTGGAACCGTTCGGGGTGATCAACGCCGACGACGGGAGCGCCGGCTACTTTGCCGGGGCTGCGGACAGGCGGATCTTCACCTACAGCGTGGGGGGGCGCGAGGCGGACCTTTCCCTCATGGCGATAGAGAGCAGCCCCTGGGGAAACTGGTACGAAGCGCTGATACGGGAAGACGGGACAATCGCCGATATCCGCGATCAGCTGCCGGGGGCGTTTAACGCGGGCAATGTGCTTGCCGCGCTGCTTGCCGTCTCGCATCTTCTTTCACTGCCCGTGCGGGAAATAATTCCCCTTGCCTCCCGGCTCAGGCCGGTGCGCGGCCGGATGACCGCCGTATCGGGCGGGCAGCCTTTCGAGGTGCTGGTGGATTTTGCCCATACTCCCTCATCCTTTGCCGCCGTCTTCCCGCCGCTCCGGGGGCGGATTGATAAAACGGGCGGCCGCATCATCAGCCTGTTCGGTTCGGCGGGGGAACGGGACACGAAGAAGCGGGGCGAACAGGGAAAGATAGCCTCGGATTATTCGGACATCGTAATCCTTGCCGACGAAGACCCGCGGGGGGAAGTTCCCATGGATATACTGGAGGAAATTGCCGGGGGCATACAGGGCCGCACGCGGGGGAAAGATCTCTTCCTCATTCCCGAAAGGCCCCTCGCGATACGAAAGGCCCTTTCTCTCGCGGGGCCGGGGGATCTTGTCCTTCTTCTGGGAAAGGGCCATGAAAACTCAATCATTTATGAAGACGGCCCTGTTCCCTATGATGAAATTGGGGAGACTGAAAAAGCTCTGGGGGAATTGTTTCCCCCTCGTACAGGATCTTTACTCCCCTGATAAGGTAATCCTCAAAGGTGACGGCGGGCGGCCTTTGGGGGAAGTCCTCCGGGAAAGAGGGATCCTGATTTTTCAGCTTGCGGTCAAGGCGGGAAATTTTTTCTGCCTCATGTTTCAGCTTTTCGGAAGACGCTTTTATCTGCGTAATGGAATCTTCAATCGAATCAAGATGCCGCACGCATTCGCTGTAGAATTTGTCCGTTGATTCCGAAGCGTCCACAAGCCATTTCTCAAATTCCCTGTCTTCCTGCCGGGAGATGAGGAGCATGACAAGGATCACAAACACGCCCACAAGCAGCGGAACAAGGGCCGTTACAGCGTACATAAACGTCTTTAGGGACCAGAGCGGTCCGAAGATACGAAAACCGGCGGCAGCAATCTTGTCAAGATTAACAAACAGGATAGAGATAGAGATAATTATCACGATGCCCAAAAAAACAGCTGCTAAAGCAAGGGACTTTTGACACTTCATGGCGTGCCCCCTTTTTTAACCCTAATGTCCGCCGGGAAGGGTATCAACAAAAGGGAGCGCTTTAATGAAAGATACTTCAGGAATTTAAAAGAACGCTAAAAATGCGTCTTGCTTCTCTCCGCGAACCCGGTCAATTTGCTGAATTCCATGACCGATCCGTCATCCAGAACTACCCTGCCCGAAAAGAACCCGCAAAGCTGACGGCGTTTCTGGGAATAGAAGAGCACGCGGTTCCGTTCAACCCGCTGCTGATGGGGGGTAAAAGTCATCTCCAGCCGGTTGTCGTTGCTGGTAAAGCGCCAGGGCAGCATCCAGTTGGAAGGCGAAATGTGAAAGGTAACCTGATCAAGCTTGTGGAGTTTTCCGTCCACAAAGAAGGCATTTTCGGTTCCCTGCGACGAATCGGCGGAACCGTAGCCCACGCTGAAACCCGCCTGCCTGCCGCCGCACATACCCGCGGCCGACGCCCAGTAATGCAGATCCGTGCGGGGACGGACCCCCCGGTTCCAGTCGAAAATCCCCCAGGCGTTCCCCCGTGTAAAAACCAGCTCCGAAGTACCGTACTGTATGACCCCTTCGGCGGTATACCAGGGAGACCTGCGGGAATAGCGAAAAGAACTTTTCTCCCTGCGCCAGGGACTGTGGGTAATGATCGACTCCGCCTCAAACGGAGGGGTAAGAACCAGTTCCCCCCGGAGACTCCGGTGATGCCCAAAGCGCGGAATGTCCGCCTTGATGATGCGCGCCCCGCTGTCCATGGGCACAAAATCAAGGGAGGTTTTTCTCCGTTTACAGCGTACCGTCCCCGTTTCGCTTCCCGGAGGCATTTCAAAATTTCCAAAGGGAAACATGCGCAGATCTATCTGCGTTACGCGCTTTCTGTCCTTGAGGGAAATCACGGACGTACCCGTGTAGCCCAGGAAACCGTTGTCGGCAATCTCCATAATAACAAGATGCGTCGGGGAAAAGACGATATACCGGTCGGATTCCGAAACGCGCCGCCGGGGAGCCCACAGCAGGGCGGGATCGTAAAAAAAACAGGGCTTCCGCGACCAGCCGAAATTCACCGGCCAGCCGGAACTGTCCAGCGCCGAAACCGGACTCTCTATTTCTTTTTGCGGCATGGTTACCGCGCCGGATAAGCGGGATTAATCAGCATGGAGCTGAAAAGGGCAAAGATCCCGAAGCCCATGGAACTGTAACCCGCGGCATTTATGATATCGGCTTGTGATCTGTTCACATACGAAGGGGCATAATGACCAAAGGCGGCCATTCCCCCGCCGAGCAGGACAAAAACGGTCCCGCTGAGAAGGGCCGTGTTTTTGAGCCGGTTCCTGCTGATATACGGAGTATAATCGGGGGTTTCATAACGGATCTGTATTTCAGGCTCGATCTTCACTTCCTCTTTGACTTCGAGGGAAAGGCGGGGTCCGGTAAAGACGTGGGCGTTCCAGTAATCAACAATGTTTTCCTCCAGCGTCCCGCGTTCAACGTAGGAATGGGAAGCGGTATACCGAAGGAACATCGTCCCGTTTTTATCAATTGTATAGGACGGAGCGGAGGCCCGTTCTCCCCGGCAAACCAGATCCGCCTGTCCGCCAAAACCGTACACCCGCAGAACCGGCTCGTTGAAACCGGCCCTGGAAGTTTCATAGGCATAGTCTATGCCCGTGTCGTTTCCCCTGTACAGAACATCCGCCGCCGCGGAACGGACCGTAAGAACGGATGCGGCGGAACCGTACAGTCTGACACGGCCGTACACCAGTTCAATAAAATCCCCCCGGAAAGCGACGGAAGTATTTTCAGCGGCAAGAAGGGTGCAGCCTGAAACGCCGATTTCCGCAAAACTCTCCGCGCCGGTTTGAAGCATGTCGCCCCGATGCAGTTCCATCCCTTCCGTGCCTATGTCCTGTGAACTGAATATCTTCCGCTCCCCGCCGGTACTTAGCGAAAAACTGTCCCCTGAAACGCGGAGCAGGCGGACTCCTCCTTCCTGTGCAAAAGAAGACGGGGCACCGGGGACAAGAAAGGTGAAAAACAAAAAAACCGCATATTTACACATAATTATTACTATTATACAATGAGATTTCCGCATGAACAAGCAGAAATACGGGGTAGCGGCAAATTACGGCGCGGTGAACTACAGCGGGATGAACGTGACGGTCATGGGGCTGGGACTCCACGGTGGAGGGCTCGAGTCGGCGCTGTACCTTGCCGGCCGGGGGGCCCGCGTAACCGTTACCGATCTTCGGGATGAAAAGATTCTCGCCCCGTCCATTGAAAAACTGGAAAGCCGTGCGGCGGCCTTTTCCTTTCCCATACGCTATGTCCTTGGCCGCCACGAAACCGCCGATTTCAAAAACGCCGGCTTTGTGGTCAAAAATCCCGGCGCGAGGCCCGATTCCCCTTACCTTGCGGCCGCGCCGCGCATTGAAACCGATATTTCAATCTTCATTGAGGCTTCTCCTGCCCGGCTCACCGCTGTAACAGGCTCCAAGGGGAAGTCCTCAACCGCCGCGGCCCTTCACCATGTCCTTGCGGAAGCGCATAAGCATTCCGGGGGAAAGGCATGGCTCGGCGGTAATATCGCCGTTTCGCCCCTCAGTTTTCTTGACGATGTTTCCCCCGGAGACGACGTGGTTCTGGAACTTTCAAGCTGGCAACTCGGGGATCTTCCCTTCTGCGGCGGGAAAACCCCCTTCAAGCCCCGCGCGGCGCTTATCACCGCGATCCTTCCCGATCACCTGGACCGTTACCGGACCATGGAAGACTATGTTGCGGACAAGCGTTTCATTTACCGGGGGCAGGACCGGGGGGACATTACCATCGCGGGAGACGACGCATGGGGACAGAGCTTTCGGGAGGAAAGCCCGGGCCGGTCACTGGTCCATGCCGGAAGGGAGCTTCCCGCCGGTGTTTCGGGGGGCTGGTGCGAAGGTCCCCAGGCTCCCGGCTTCGCAAGGTTCTACGGAGAGAACCTTCCCCCGGGCCTGCGCGAAGGGGAAACAATCGAGGCGGTTCCTTCCGTGCTCCGCACCCCCGGTTTTCACCAGAAACGGAACCTCCTTGCCGCGGCTCTGGCCCTCATCGACATCGGAACCAATCCCGGCCTCGTCCGCGAAAGCCTCGGCGCCTTTCCCGGCATAGAGCACCGGCTGGAATTTTTTCATGAAAAAAACGGTGTGCGTTTTTACAATGATACTGCCGCTACCATACCGGAGGCCGCCGCCGCGGCGATAAATGCCCTCCTGGAAGAGTCGCCCGTGATCATCGCCGCGGGAGGCTCCGACAAGAACCTCGGTTTCGGCCCGTTCGTGGAGGCGGCGGCAAAGGCAAAGGGGATAGTCCTTTTGGCCGGCACGGGGAGCGACAGATTGAAGGATCTGCTTGCCGCCGCAGGACTTTCTTTCCACGGCCCCTGCGCCTCGGTTGACGATGCTGTCCGCGCCTGCCTTGAAATGGCCGGGCCCGGCGACGCGGTGGTTCTTTCGCCCGGCTGCGCGTCATTCGGCATGTTCCTCAACGAATTCGACCGGGGCCGCAAATGGAAGGAAGCGGTATGCCGTATTGCGTGAACCATGGATATTGAAATGCTCCGTGAAAGGGCCCGGAGCACAAGGGAGACGAGGGCCTTCTTCGACAGCCGGGGCTACCTTGAAACGGACACTCCGCTTCTCAGTCCCGGTCTTATCCCCGAAACCTGCCTTGAAGTTTTCATGACGGAACGCATACTTCCCGGCGGAAAAAAAAGAAGGCCGTACTGGCTCATCCCTTCCCCGGAGATATGGATGAAGCGCCTCATCGCGGAACACAGGACGAATATCTACCAAATCTGCAAATGTTTCAGAAACGGCGAATCGTCGGGGCATCTGCACAGTCCCGAATTCACCATGCTTGAATACTACACCATGAACGCCGGTTATCTGGATTCGCTTTCACTTACCGAAGAGCTGCTTGCCCGGCTGCGCCGTTTCCCCCCTTTTCTGCGCGTCACCGTGGAAGAAGCGTTTGCCGAATGGGCGGGCTTTGATCTTTACCGTGCCGTCAAAGGGGGAAGCCTTGCCGAAGAGGCCCGCCGGCTCGGTCTTGAGCCGCCTCCTTTCCTTGATACGCCCGCCCTCTACGACTTGATCTTCATTCACGCGGTGGAGCCGAAACTGCCCCGCAAAAACCCCGTGGTCATCATGGATTACCCCGCCTTCGTTCCCTGCCTTGCAAAGAAGGGGGCGGACGGAAAGACCACGGAAAGGTGGGAGCTCTACATCAACGGCGTGGAGCTTGCCAACTGTTATTCCGAGGAAACGGATCCTGAAGAAGTCCGCCGCTATTTTGTCAAAGAAGGCGAAGCCAAAAAAAGGAATGCCCTCGTCGATCACGCGGTTGATGAAGATTACTGGAAAATTTTTTCGTCATTTCCCGCCTGCTCGGGCGTCGCACTGGGCCTTGACAGGCTCGTCATGGCCGTCACGGGAAGGTCTGCCATAGACGCCGTCCTCCCCTTTCCCATGTCCGCTATTTGAAAACCTTCGAGAGGCCTGAATGATCAAAAGCCATGCCGAAGCGGGGAAGGTATTCGACGCCGGTGCCGACCTCTACCTCCCCTTTGAAACGGTAACGGACCAGATTCATGGCAATGACCTCGTCCAGAAGGCTCCGTTTCATATTGATGAAATTCATGAGGAGGAAGAGCTTTGTCTCATCGGAACCTCTCGCGGGGATGTGCAGTACGTCACGTTCTTCCCCGTCCGCCCAGAAGCGGCCTTCACCGTACAGTTCATAGCCGAAGGATGAAAGATCCACGGGGAAGAAATTGGGATTGTCTATGCGAAGACTCACCCGAAAGCGGGTATTGATGAGTTCGGCCTGCAGAATGGCGATGGACGTTATCGTGAAAACGGGCTCCCTGATGCGGGCAAACACGGCATCCGCGGAAACCGTTCCGGCAGCGGAGACTCCGTCCGCAAAAAGGTAATCAACAGTGACCGTGAGCCGGGCGGCAATCTCGGCCGCTTCGGATGCGGGATACTTCGAAAGATCCAGATTCAGCCGCACGGGAACCACCGCCTCTTCGCCGGGGAGCGCCGAGGCATTTTCAACACGCAGAAACGCCGCTCCCTCTTCGGGGATGACCCCGTCAAGCTCAACCTTCCAGTCCTTCACCTCCGCCCCAAGTGCAACGGAACGGGGATTTTCAAGCCTCAATGTGAAAAAAAGTGAAATGTCGTGTATGGAACCGGCCTCTATGCGCCTGAAATCAAGGCGGGAAGAAGGGGCCGCCTCAACAACGGGCGGAGGCGGAGGAGGCGATTTACAGGAAAGGATCAACGCCGTAGCGAGGAACATACCCGCAAGGAAAAATATGCGCTGCAGGCGGGCCGGTTTCATAACTACCCCTTACGGCATATTCGGCTGTTTCCTTTGGGGACTTGAGAAAATTTATTCGAGGGGGGCTAATACCCAGGAACCCGCTTGCGCGGGGGAACCTCTCAAACAGCGCAATACCCGGGATACCGGCAAACAAGTTTACCTGGAACTTGCCCTGCGGAGGCTCGTTGCGCATGCTTTCTCTTAAAAACGGGCCTTTCAGACAATAGCCAAAAAACCGATATTTTTGAGGTGATTTATATGTAAAGCCGTTCCAAAACCAACCGGGTTCCTGAACAAGTCCATTCACAAAATCCACTTGTATAGCTTGTATAGATAGAAAAAACATTATATCCTTAATGAAGAACCCAGGAGCAAGCTCCGGGGTATGGACCACGCCTTCCAATCAAAAGGGAAAAAATGATTCAGAAAAGGTATATTATTATAGTTTTTTTATTTTATAATTTTCAAATTTTTGCCGTTTCCCAAAGAGAAGAGAAATGTGTTATTGTCAACAAGACAAATTCTGAATTATTTTTGACTGTAACTTATTTTGATGATATTGTTGATATAGGCGCAATGAGCAAGAAAGAGATACCCGTGTATGAGAATGAAGCATTTCTTGAAATTTGGGGGCGCCATAGTCCCAGGATAAAAAAGGCCTCTTATGTTTTAAGGAATATTCCCGATTGGAATGGAGAAGTTATTTTTAGCATGTGGGAACGCCGGGGGAAGGAAAAAGAGCTAACTCATCTTCAACTATTTCATCGATTGGTAGAAGATATTGGACTTGTTCAAGAACCCGGTTGGTTCTTTGCCAAGCTTCGCCTGGCTTACAAGTCTCGCAGATTTGGTGTATTTTTTGCAAAAATCCGCCAAATCTGCCGTTTTTTAGCGGAAGTTGTTCAATAACTGAAGTTATTGAACAACTCTATTACCGTTTATGATTCTTGTGGAAATGTAATAATGACTATAAATGATATTAATGAAAACACTCTTAAAAGTGAAAATAATGACCTCGCAAGTCTGATTGAGGTAACACCGGATATTATAAAAGAAGGAGGTAAAAAATACAACGATCTGCCAAAATTTAACGGACTGGTAATGAATATGCCGGATTCAAGCTTTGTAGTAGAAAATGAAAGCGCCGCCGAAATAACAGTAATAGGATATACCAATGATGACCCCCTTGATTCTCTCGCCGCCTGGTCTTATGAACTGAGGACGGGGCAGAAAGGTTTATTTTATAGAAAAAAATATAATGAAGTATTAGATCCAATAACTTTATTTTATTTGACAACAAAAGATATGAATATTTACGATACCGGTGGCAATCTCATTCTTGCTTTTGATGATATAACTGAGGACAGACTGGTCAGAATAGTTGAAGGATCTGAAACTTATGGACCAAGGACCTATACAATAACCATTACTGATCAAGACTTGTTATTCGGAGAAAAAAACTACAGAAATATAGACAAGATAGATATAAAAGAAGAATTGGAGAATGTTAAAAACATACGTGATATTTTTATAAAAAACGGACCAAGGATTTTGGAAAAAGGAATAGATCAAACAATTTTGAATTGGTTTTTAAACGGTTGTTGCCTGAAAATTGCGGGATTTTGATATTGCCGAAATTGCCAAATGAGCCTCCACGGGGTAAGCCGTGGGGTATTTAACCAGACTTTCGAATGAAGGACAGGAAAACTTCTAAAAGCCGAAGTTTCTGGAAGTTCCTTATAAGGATTGGGCATGAAGATCATATTCACCGTCATTCTCTGTTGTTTTGTATCGGCCTGCGGGGACCGTCCCGGTGAACGTGAAGTTCCCGCCGGGACACCGCCCTCCCCCGCCGGGGGCGAGGCGGCCGGTACGGCAGCCGCGGCGGACACAGACGCCGCGGAAGCGGAAACAGGCGCCGCGGCGGAAGTTCCCGGCGAACGCGAAGTTTCCGCCGGACCGCCGCTTCCCGAACCGGACTTTCCCTTCCGTTTCACGCTTAAGGCGGCTCCCCCCGAAACGGCCGTTTCCTTTAACGGGAAAACGCTCAAGGGGCAGAGCGCCGCGAACGGAACGGCGGTCTATGTCATTGAAAAAGACGCGGAAAATCCGGATGGTCCGGGGATGGTG
>JAIROE010000137.1 GCA_031257715.1 Treponema sp.
CTGGTATTTTGTGGCCCCCGCGGCCCTGTTGATCTTTGCCCTTTCTTTTTATCCCATGATTCAGGCTTTTATTATTTCTCTCCACATGGGAATTGGAAACAATCTCCGTTTTGCGGGAATACGGAACTATACCCGTCTGCTTCAGGACAAGGAATTTTTGGCTTCTGTGGTGAATGTTTTAATTTTCCTTGCCATTGAGGTTCCTGTCCAGTTATTTATGGCTCTGATTTTATCCGCCATCCTTAATCAGGAGCGGCTCAAGGCAAAAGGGCCATTTAGAACAATGGTATTCCTGCCCTGCACCACGGCATTGGTCGCTTGCGCCATAATTTTCAAGACCCTGTTCAGCCTGGATGGTTTTTTTAATTTTGTACTGCTCAAGTTTCAGATCATCGATACTCCTATCAGTTTCCTGACTCATCCCTACTGGGCAAAGGCTATCATTGTTATCACTTGCCTCTGGCGCTGGACCGGGTATAATACCATTTTTTACCTTGCGGGACTTCAAAACATTGATTCTTCCATATATGAGGCGGCCCGTATTGACGGAGCCTCTCCTTTTCAGCAATTTTTCAGGATTACGATTCCTCTTTTACGGCCGGTCATTTTGTTGACCACTATCATGTCCACCAATGGGACCATGCAAATGTTCGATGAGCCCTGGAATATCACCCAGGGCGGCCCGGGTTTGGCAACCGAGACCATAAGCATCAGGATTTATAAACTTTCATTTGTGTATAATCCTCAATTCGGGTACGCGGCGGCTGTATCATATACAATACTGTTGATGGTCGCGATACTTTCTATCATCCAGATTAAAGTATCAGGAGACAGGGCATCATGAGAATAAATATTTCCAAATTTATTATGTATCTTTTTCTTGCGGTGGTATGCCTTGTTTCAGTGTTCCCCTTCTACTACATGGTTTCCGCCAGTACCAACAAGAGTATTGAAGTGGTTGCGGGCAGGATGTATCCGGGAACTTTCCTTATCGGAAACATCAAACAAATTCTTTCCATTGCCAATCCTGTCCAGGCTTTCTTCAATTCTTTGCGGAACGCCGTGGCGCTGACCATAGCAAGCCTGTTCATCTGTTCCATGGCAGGTTATGGCTTCGTTATATACCGGAGCAGGGCGAAGGACCGGTTTATGACCATACTGCTTCTGTCCATGATGGTTCCCTTCGCGTCAATCATGATACCCCTGTTCAGGTTATTCAGCACGTTCAGACTTTTGGATACCACAGTCGGGTTCATCCTCCCCTCGGTGTCTACCGCATTCATGATCTTCTTTTTCCGGCAGACTACCATGTCTTTCCCCATGGAGATAGTTCATGCCGCCCGGGTTGACGGGGTGGGGGAATTTGGCATCTATGCCAGGGTATATCTTCCGATCATGGCGCCTACATTCGCGGCGGCGGCCATTGTTACTTTTATGAACGGCTGGAACAGTTATATCTGGCCCCTCATCATCATGAAGCGGCAGGAAAGCCGGACCATGCCGCTCCTGCTTACCAGTCTTACCGCGGGGTATACCACGGATTTCGGCATATTGATGCTGGCGGTAGCGGTCTGTACCCTTCCAACGCTGATTCTTTTCTTTACACAGCAGAAGCGTTTTGTGGCGGGTATTCTGGGATCGGTCAAATGAGCCCCCGCGGGAAATCTGCCGTTTTTTAGCCAAAAATTATTGGAGGAAGATCATGCCGGAAAATTATCAATTTCCTGCCGGTTTTGAATGGGGGGTGGCCACCGCCTCATATCAAATTGAAGGCGGCTGGGACGCCGACGGAAAAGGCGAGGGGATTTGGGATCGTTTCAGCCATACCCCGGGACATATTCATGACAACAGTGTTGGGGATATGGCCTGCGACTTTTATCACCGGTATGAAGAAGATATCCGCATCGCAAAAGAGCTGGGTATTAAAGTGTACCGGTTTTCCGTTTCCTGGCCCAGGATCTTTCCGGATGGAACCGGGGTGGTCAATGAAAAAGGCATAGACTTCTACCGCAGGGTATTGCAATGTCTTCACGACAGCGGCATAAAATCCGCCGTAACCATGTACCACTGGGATCTTCCCCAGAAACTGCAGGACCGGGGCGGCTGGGCAAACCGGGAAATTGTACAGTGGTTTGAGTCCTACGCGAAGGTACTGTATGAGCGTTTGGGGGATCTGGTTGATATCTGGATAACTCTGAATGAACCCATTTGCAGTTCCATGGCGGGCTACTGGAACGGAGAGCACGCGCCGGGGTATCACGATTATTCCATGGCCCTGCTGGCTTCCCATCATCTGTTATTGGCCCACGGAAATGCGGTAAAGGCATACCGCAAAACCGGCTTAAAGGCTGATATAGGCATCACCCTTAATATGAATATGAGTTATCCATATGATCCCAAATGCCCGGAAGATACCGAAGCGGCCAAAAGAAACCAGGAGCATTCCAACAATCTTTTTGGGGATCCCCTGTTTTTGGGGAAATACCCTGAAGAGTTATTTTCCTGGCTAAAGAAAAAAGGCGTTGTTTTGCCGGAAATCAAAGACGGGGATCTGCAGACAATTTCCGGGGAACTTGATTTTTTTGGCCTTAATACATATTCCACCGATCACGTAAAAGCGGACGGGACCGCATGGCCCCTGGGCGCCGTCAGGCTCAAGACAGGACGGCCCCGTACTGATGCGGATTGGGAAGTAAACCCCGATGGAATGTACGATCTGCTAAAATGGATAAACGGCCGGTATAAGCCGCGAAAACTCATCATTACCGAGAACGGCGCGGCGTGCAATGACTGGGTAAATATTGAAGGGAAGGTAGATGATCCCAATCGCATTGATTATATACACCGTTACCTCATTCAGGTTCACAAGGCCCTCAAAGAAGGAGTTCCGGTAAAGGGATATTATGTCTGGTGTTTCTGCGATAATTTTGAATGGGCTTGGGGACTGTCCCGCCGCTTTGGAATTGTGTATGTAGATTACAGCACCCAAAAACGGATACCCAAAGAAAGCGCCCATTGGTATTCCGGTGTGATAAAAAAGAACGGATTTTAATTCGGGGGAGCCCTGCCGCGTAAAAACCGGACCATGGGGACTTTGCTCCGCGGTGATTTTTTAGTATACTTTATGGGGAACCTCCGGAAACCCAAGCCGGGTTTTTGGAGGTTCCCGGCCGGCGTATGCCGGCTGGTGTAAAAAACCGGTGTAAAGAGGCCTTCCATGAGTGAAGTTACAATAACGGGCGCCAACTTTGAATCGGAGGTGCTGCAGTCTCCGGTTCCGGTGCTGCTGGATTTTTGGGCCGGCTGGTGCGGCCCCTGTAAAATGATAGCCCCCTTTGTCAGCCAGATTGCCGAAGAATACTCGGGGCGCGTAAAAGTCGGCAAGGTGAACGTAGACGAGGAGGAGGAACTCGCCGGAAAACACGGCGTCGTTTCCATTCCCACGCTGGTAGTCTACCGGAACGGTGCCATAGTCCGCCAGCAGCCCGGCGCGCTCCCCAAGCGCGACATAGAAAAACTCTTCGCGGATTTCCTCTAATTTAAAGCCGGATATTCACGGACTGTTCGGCTTACCCGGACTTATTCCCCCGACGGGTGTAACATACCAGTCCGATGCGGCATTGGCGTCCGCCTTCTTTTCGTCACGGGAAACGCTCCTTGTCATCGCCGTCTTGATGCCGGCGGTGATTACCGCGTCCTGGGGGCCCGGAACGTTCCCGCCGGCCGCACGCCACGCTTCCTGTGATCCCAGCAGCTCGGCGGCGGCGGTAAAATGTTCTTTTGACCACCGGGAATCGGGATTTTCGCTTAAAAGCACGGCGTCGACAACATGGTCGTCCTGATCGAGAAAATAGACCGCGTCGGTCTTGCGGAGCAGCTTCGTCTTCCCCGGAACCCAGAGATCCCTCACCCCCGCCACGGCGTCCTTTCCGCCTGAAAGATCCAGATTGCCGCCGGTTTCGTCGGCTGCCTCCGCTTCCATGGTCCTCAGATGGAGGAGTATGTATTCGCCCGCGGCAACTTCCATGGGGGAAAACTCATACACCAGCGGTTTTTTCACATTTCCCGCAATAAAGAGCCGCAGCGCCCCCAGGTTCCCCGCGGAAAGGGTTTTGAATTCGATAAATTCCGAGTTGGGATTGGAATACTCCGTCCTCAACTCCGTAAGGAGAACCGGGGGAAGCCTTTCGTTCCGGGTGCGGAAGGGGACAAGGACATTCAGCGTGTTTCCTTTGCCGTCTTCCACCAGCATGTCCGCCATGACCCGCTTCCCGGCGCCGGTATCGCCGCCAAGGCCGACCGTGACGACGCTCCCCTCATCCACCGAGACGACTTCGATGCCGGAATCCAGTCTGATGGACACTACCTTTACCGGGAGGGAGAACCGGAACACAACTTCGGCCGCCGACACCGCCTTGCAGTCAAGAAACTCGGGCGGCCGGCCGCCCAGGGCGAACGCCTGTTCTATCGCGCCCCCGGTTGAACAGGAAAACATGAACATCTGAACTGCCAGTGCCGGGAAGAGGCCGGCCGCAAACAGGACACATCTTTTCATACCGTCTCCGTAAAAACAGGAATGCCTGCGCCAAAAAAGCGCCTCCCCCCTATAAGGGCGCAGCCCTGCATGGCGCTTCAATGAATCCCCCAAAAAAATGAAAACCCCCCGGCGTCTGCTGCGGAACAATCCCGGATGATTTTGGACAAGCCTATAATGGTTTTAGACAAGTCCCGAATGGCTTTGGAACGTTCCACGGAGAGGTTTTTCACCCCGAATTCAAACCCCAAGCCTCCTTCAGCCGCCGCCCCGGTCCCGCATCGGTACCGCCAGCCGCAAATGTTCCCCGCGGCCGTGCTCCGGGGTTTCCCCGCCCGCCAAAGACGGACGGTGAAACCTCCCGGAGGCGCTAAACGGCGCGGCCGTACAGCACCCCCTTGATCAGAACTCTTCCTGGTCTTATTTTCATATCATATGGATGTTTTCCGGCCTCTCAGGGCGGCCCTTTTGGTGTATGAGATAATCCGCCTGTTTTTCTTGACGGCGCTGGCGGTTTTTCTGGCGCCGCCGCTTTCTTTCCCCTGGCCGCTTTACGCGGTTTCCAACGCTCTCTTTCCCCTGATGGCCCTGTTCCTGCTGGCGTGGCTTCAGGCATACCGGGCATACCTTCCCCTGTACATATCAGGGAAAGCGATAGCCCTGGCCGCGTCTGCCGGCTGGTGCCTTTTTGCGGGGGACGATGTTGCCGCCCTTGCCGCCGTCAACCCGCAGTCCGTACTGGTTACGCTGGGCACGCTGGCTTTCTTCTTTTTTGGGGACGCCTTTTCCATCGCCGGCGCTTACCATCTGCATAGCCGGACAGAAAAGCCGGCCGAAACCGGCGCATCCGCCGGAAATGAAGGGGGCCTTTAATGCGTATTATCCCGGTAGCCAGTGGTAAGGGCGGGGTGGGGAAATCCCTTGTCGCGGCGAATCTGGCGGTGGCGTTCGCGCAGGCCGGTCAACGGGTCGTGCTGACCGATCTTGATCTGGGGGCGTCGAACCTTCACCTGGTGCTGGGGCACCAGTCCCCAAAGCTTGGGATTGGGACTTTCCTTAACGATACCCGGTCGAATTTCAATGATGTCATTGCCGATACCGATGTGCGGGGCCTCCGTTTCATACCCGGCGATACGGAAATACCGGGAACGGCCAACCTCAAGGCAAATCAGTTAAAGTCGCTGGTGAAGCGGCTTCTGGCCCTTGCCTCCGATACGGACATCCTTGTCCTTGACCTTGGCGCCGGGACCCACCAGTCAATACTGGATTTTTTCCTCCTCTCCGGCCAGGGCATCGTGGTTTCGGCGCCGGCGGTGACCGCTGTGCTCAACGCCTATGTGTTTTTGAAGAACGCCGTATTCAGGCTGATGTTTACCGTTTTCGGTAAGGGCAGCAAGGCCGCGCTCTGGCTTGAACAGGCCCGCCGGGAAGGTTCGGGCTCCCGGCTTCTGTATATTCCCCGCCTGCTTTCCGAAATCAACAAGATAGATCCCGAATCATTTGACCGCTTTACTTCCCGCCTTGACCGTTTCCGGCCGCGGCTCATCATGAACATGATAGACGATCCCAAGGACGCCGATGTTGCGCTCAAGATACGCCGTTCCTGC
>JAIROE010000147.1 GCA_031257715.1 Treponema sp.
CTTTCCGTTATTTATGAAGACGCGAAATCCTCCTTCTCGGTAAATGATTTTAATGATCTGGCAAAAAAGAAGAAGGGCCGGATAGGCAAGATCAAAGAAAAGACCGGCGAGCCGGTGTACGAGGATATAGACAAGGTATGGGACGAAATTTCCTTTGTCAAACCCGCCGAGACCGAAGTTGAGCGGCTTAACCGTACCTATTTGTACGAAAAGGACAAGATCCGCCAGCGTATCGTTATTATGCGGAACAAGATGAAGGCGATGTACGATTATCAGTACCCCATCGAACGGCGGGTACTTGAGGAAAGGCTCAAGTTCCTTGAAAGGGAATACTACAAATTTGACTACATGATTAATCCCTATCATGTGCAACCCGGCCTGTTCCTTGATGTTGATATTACTTCCATCAAGCGGAAGAAGACCACCCTCAACGCCATGGCCAACGTTCTCAACGAATTCCTCCACGGCGTGTCCAAAGGCTTCCAGGATGCCGCGTTCGCTTCGTTCAGCCGCAGGCGTTCCACGGTGAGGGAGGACATTAACCAGTCCTTCGCCTCTTCAGACGAATCTCCTTCCCGTGAGTCTTCTTCGGGCGGCAGCGCGTATCTGGATCTGATTAATTCGGGTGACGGCGTATCCACCGAAGCCGCGCCCAAGGCCATAGCCGCTCCCAAACGGGGCCGCAAGGCCGGTGTCGCCGCCAAGGCAGGCGGTGGAAAACGGGGCCGCAAGCCCGGCAGCGGCCGCAGAGGCGGCGGCGCGCTCCGCGAAGTATAAAGCGGCAGACATTTCACAAAGCAAAGCCCCCGTGCAAGCGGGGGCTTTTTCTTTTTTTACGGGATCTTTTGCTTCTTCGCGCATCCACCGGCGGTCAGGCGCAGGCTATTCCTCAAGGTGAACGATGCCCGAAATGCGCCAGGAACCCTTGAGGCGCGTAAGGGTAAGTTCGTCAATACGCGGATGGGAGGCGGGCATGGGTTCGGCGGCGGGACCGGACGCAGGTTCGCCCGGCGCGGGTTCGGCCGGGCCGGGGGCGCTTTCCCCTCCCTGCGGGACCCAGAGGGTATAGACCGCCCGGTAATGTATTTCCTCTCCCGCCTCATCGCCGCCTGTCTTTTCGATACTGAGGCCGGAAACGCCGAAAACGGGACGATCCGGCGGGGGGGAGCCCTGATCCAGCCACTCCTGCGCGGGAATGGTTCCCGTTATGGTGTATTCGTATGCCTGACGCACACGGGTAAGCACATAGAAATTGGTTACCATCTGTATATCGTCCCTGCCCGCCCTGTTTGTCGTAAATTCCTGCATGAGGGTATGATCCAGGGTGTCGAAAGCGCCGTACCATGCCTGGACAACTTCCCTGCTTGTAAGGCCCTCCGTGGTGGGAAGGTCCTGCCTTCCGGCGATGATACTCCGGGCGACAAGGCCGGCGGCGGTGAGGGCGATGACAACGCCCAAAATGACGGCGGTGTTCCTCACGATGAAGCGGCGGGCGCCGACCGTGCGCGCCCTGTTCCTGCTGTACTGTTCCCGTTCCGCCTCTCTCTGTTTCCGCTCCTCGCCGCTCAAAGGACGGAAGAACGGCGTGAAATCTTTCCCGTTTCCGGGGGACCCGAGAAAATCCCCTATTTCACCGAGCTTCGCCGCCCCCCTTCCGCTTTTTACCGGGGCAAAGATCCTGTCCATGAGGGCGGAAAGCCGCTCGTCAACTCCGGGGGCGGCAAGGCGGAGGGGGAGGAATACGCCTTCCCGTATGTCCTGATGTATGCCCTCGGCGTTATCGCCCCGGAAGGGCGCCTGTCCGGTGATGATCCGGTAAAGGACGGCCGCGGCGGTGAAGGCCGCCGCGTCTTCCCCTTCAAGATCCGGATGGACAAAGGGCTCGGCGGAAGTGAGGAGGGAATCTTCCGACTGAAGGCATCTGAGAACGAGCCTTTCGGGGGGAAAAAGGACGCTCCCCGAATCCGCGACAAGGGCGGCCGCGGGCCAAAGGGCCGCTTTCTCTTTTCCAAGAAAAAGACGCGCCTGTATCCATTTCCGCAGGGCCTCAAGGGCCCTGCGGCCGCCGGGACTGCCGGCGGGATTACTTCCGTCCCCTGATTTTTCCATGACGTGGTCAAGGCGTTCCCCTTCAAAGAAGGGGCCCCAGATGACCATGGAGCCGTTCCGTTCGACAGCGCCCGAACTTTTCCATTCTTCAACATCCCCCCCGGGCCGGACCAGAAAGCCCCTTTGGGTGATGAACTGGGCCATCTTCGCCTGTGCAAAAGCCCTGGCGTCAAGGCCCGTATCAAAGCCCAGAACCTGCTTTCCGTCAAGTTCAAACGTGAAGATGTTTCCGCTCATATCCCTTCCGTCCCGTTCAGGTTTGTTCATGTCCCGCCAAAGGGCACGCGCCTTTACCACACGTTACCGCACGCGCCTTTAACGCGGCGAGTAAAGATACCGGAAATATTCAATGTCGGTGGTAAGGGTTTTGTCGAATTTCGGCAGGATGGAACGGTACGATTCCACGGCGCGCCAAAAATCGAAGAAATCACGGTCACGGTTGTAGGCCTCCGCGTAGATGCGGGCGGCCTCGGCGTCGGCGGTTCCCCGTATGATTTCGGCCTTTTCATACGCGTCGGAGAAGATCGAACGGCGCTCGTTGTCCATGCGGCCCAGCCATTCGGCCTTCTTGCCTTCACCTTCGGAGCGGAAGGCCTGGGCGATCTGGTTCCGCTCTTTTATCATCCTGGCGTACACGCTCTGGGTAAGCTCGTCGTTGTACCGTATCTGCCGGGTTACCACATCGATAAGCTCGATGCCGTATTCGGGCACCATGCGGCGGGAACGGGAGAGTATCTCTTCGGCAAGCTGGCGCCTTCCCCGCACGATGGGCTCCCTGCTTCCCTCACTCTGTATGAGATCGGGGATCTGTTCGGCGGCAAGGGTGTCGCCGATTCCGAGGCTGTCAAGCGAATCGGCCTTTTCAAGGATGATGTTGGAATTCCGCACCGTTTCGCGGAGGTAATTTTCCGCAATGACGGTCCGTACCTCCGAGTCTATTACCTCGGCGAGCTTCTGGTAGGCCCCTTCTATGGTGGTGATTGATTCGTAGAATTTCTGGAGATCGCTTATCCGCCAGCGCGCGGTAATGTCAACCCAGATGTACTGTTTTTCCCTTGTGGGCATACTCTTCGCTTCCCCGTCCCAGGCCATGATGCGTTTGGGGTAGCGGACCACATCGTCAATAAAAGGCGCTTTAACATGGAGCCCCGCGGCGGTAACAACCCGTACAAGGCGGCCCATCTGGACTATCACCGCCTGTTCCCCTTCGTCTATGACGTAAAGGGGGCCGGCAACGGCGATCCCTATGAGGATGACAACGGCAACAACAATAAACGTCAGGAGTTTTTTCATTGCCGCCCTCCCTCACTCCCGGAAGGAAGCGCCGCCCGCTCCCGGTTTCCAAGATCCCGCAGGGGAAGGAAGGAGTCAAGGTTCCGGTCTATGATCACCGTTCCGCCGTCGTCCTTGAAGACTTCTTCGATCATCTCATAGTAGAGCCGCCTCCGCGTAACTTCCGGGCTCCGCCGGTATTCATCGTAAACGGCGTTGAAGCGGGCTATGTCGCCGCGGGCCATATTTACCCGTTCGGTGGCGTAGCCCTGGGCTTCCTGTATGATGCGTTCCCGCTCGCCCCTGGCCCGGGGAATCTCCGCGTTGTACGCCTGCTGGCCTTCGTTGATAAGCCGGTTCATGTCCTGCTCCGCCTTGTTGACATCATCAAAAGCCTCCTGCACGCCCGCGGGAGGATCGATGTTCTGAAGCTGGACGGCGATGACGTTGATGCCCAGGTTGTAGCGGTGAAAAGTTTCATTCATCGAATCAAGGGCAAGGGACTGTATGGCGGTCCTTTCCGAACTCATGATGTTCATGATCGCCCGGTCCCCCACCAGCATGTTGATCACGGACCGGGACACATCCCGTATGGTACGGGTCCGTTCATTCACATTGAAGACCCACGCCTTGGGGTCCACGATGCGGTACTGTATGATCCATTCGACATCCACAATGTTAAGATCGCCTGTCAGCATGGTGGCTTCGGTTATATCCCCCGAATAAACGGAGGAGATGCCGCTCTGGAGCGTGCGGAAACCGAACTGCTCGGTCTGTACGTTTTTTATGTTGACCCGGTAATGCCTGTCTATGCCGAAAGGCAGCTTGAACTGAAGACCCGGCCCCCGGATGGCAAGAAATTTGCCGAACCGCGTTATGACGGCTTCTTCCGACTGGTTGACGATGAAGACACTCGTCGCGAGGAACACTATAAGGGCAATGAGGAGAATGACAATGCCTATCACGCCGGGCGTAAAGAACTTTCCCGCCTTTGGCGGGGTGAAATGTTTCATGAAACCTCCGTAGAGAACGGCATACCGCCCGCGATGCGGACGGTGTATGGTAGCACGGCCCGCCCGGTACATGCAAGGACCAAATACCGCAGCCGCAGGGCCCTTTACACAATTTCTCATATTTTATATAGTGCTCCCATGATATTCCCCATCGAAGAACTAATCGGATACAACGGCAATATGTACGAGATAACCTCGGCGGCTTCCCGAAGATCCTATCAGCTTTCCATGCTCCGGGACCCGGAGGTTGAAGAGAACGACGGCAAAGTCGTGTCCCTGGCGGCCCGTCAGGTATTTCAGAAGGAAGTTGAATTCCGCCTGGACCATTCGGCGCCGGAGGGATGACGCCTCCGGGAGGACGGGTCCTTGTCCTCTTCGGCCCAACCGCATCGGGAAAGACGGAACTGCTCACCCGGCTTTTCGGCCGGGGGCGCTTTTCCCCTGATTTGGCCGAAATTGTTTCTGCCGATTCCATGCAGGTGTACCGGGGCATGGATATAGGCACCGCCAAACCCTCTCCCGCCGAACGGGAACGGCTGCCCCATCACCTCATAGACATACGCAATCCCGACGAACAGTTCAACGCGGGCGATTTTGTCCGCCTTGCGGGAGAAGCCTGCGCGGATATTCTGCGGCGGGGAAAACTCCCCGTGGTTTCAGGCGGGGCCGGTTTTTATCTGCGGAATTTCATATTGGGGCTCCCCGAATCACCCCCCTCCTCCGCCGGGGTGCGGGCCGCCCTCAAGGCCAGCCTTGCCGGGCGCGGCGCGGCCGCCCTCATGGCCGTCCTTGCCAGGGAAGATCCCGTGAGCGCCGCCCGCATCCATATCAACGACGAATACCGGCTGCTGCGCGCCCTGGAGGTGCTGTATCAGACGGGCCGCCCCTTGAGCGCCTGGAAGCAAAACGGCGGCCCGGGGAGCCCTTTTTCCTTTGTCATCGCCGGCATACGGCGGCCTCGGGAAGAACTGTACCGGCGCATCAACGAACGCTCCGCCGCCATGTTCCGCGGAGGCCTTGCCGGCGAAGTACGCCGCCTCGCCGAAGCCGGTTACGGCCCCGGCAATCCGGGAATGCGGGCCATCGGCTACCGGGAATTTTTCATTGAAGAGGAAGAGGGGAATGGGGGCGCACAGGGGCGTTTTACCCTTTCGGAAGATCTTCCCGCCGTAGAGGAACTTGTCGCCCGGAACAGCCGGCGCTACGCCAAACGGCAGATCACCTGGTTTGCTTCCATTCCCGGCGTACGCTGGATAGACGCCGGGGAAAACGGCGGCCTCTCCGCCGCGGCGGAGCTCCTCTCCGAAATATCCGGTTAAACGGCCGTGCCCCCGCCCGCGGCGGCCCTCCCTTCCCCACGGTTCTTTATCAGGCGGATGACGCCTCTTGGCCGCCGCGCGGATTGCCTCGGAAACGGCCCGTGTAATCTTCTGCATAGATTGCCATGGAGTTTCGGCAAAGCCGAAACTCCCCAGCCAAACACCGGCGTAGCCGGCGTTTGGCCCTTGACCTTTTTCATCAAATCATGACAGGATCGGTTTTATAGTAGGGGTGCCGGGAATAACGCCTGGAGGCGGTGTTCCGTATGGTATGGCTGAGATGAAGCGGCCCAACGCTTCAAACCCTTGAACCTGATCCGGGTAATGCCGGCGGAGGGAACGCAAACGGCAGATTGCGCCTTCCCGGACCGGGGAGGCGTTTTTTTTGGACAAGGTTCCGGGAGGAATCATGAAGAATGTGCTCAGCATCGCCGGTTCCGATCCTTCGGGGGGCGCCGGTCTTCAGGCGGATCTTAAAACCATGTGCGCCCTGGGGGTATACGGGATGACGGTAATTACCGCCGTGGTGGCGCAGAATACACGGGGGGTCTACCGGGTAGAGGAGACGGAAAGCGGTATGGTTACGGCCCAGATTGACGCGGTCTTTGACGACATCCGCGTGGACGCGGTGAAGGTGGGCATGGTATCAAACGCCGCCGTCATCCGGGCGATACGGGAGGGCCTTCTTAAATACGGGGCGAAAAACGTCGTCATCGATCCGGTGATGGTGGCAAAATCGGGCGATCCCCTGCTCCGTCCCGAGGCGGTAGAGGCGGTCCGGGATTTTGCCGCCATGGCCGACATACTTACCCCCAACATCCCCGAGGCGGAAATACTCGGCGGCCTTTCCATACGCTCAAGAGACGACATGCTCAGGGCGGCGGAAAAGATCATTTCGGGAAGTCCGGGCGGTGGTCCCAAGAGCGTGCTCGTGAAGGGAGGGCACAGGCTTGATTCCGGCGCGGAGGATCTCTTTTTCTCGAATGGAAAGGCCCTCTGGCTTCCGGCGAAGCGCATCGACACGCGGCATACCCACGGCACCGGCTGTACCCTTTCTTCGGCCATCGCATCCCGCCTTGCGCTGGGGGACACGGCGGAGGAGGCGGTGAAGGCAGCCAAGGAGTACATCACGGAGGCGATAGCCTGCGCCTACGCCGCCGGAAAAGGAAACGGGCCTGTGGGCCATCTTGCCGGACTGTACCGCCGCGCCGGCATGAACACGGATTAAAAGCACATGTCCAGGAGATCCTGTCTGCGGAACCGTCAGGGGAAAGGGGGAAGACATGCGATGAAAAAAAGCGCCGTTTTCCTGCTGTGGGCCGGGGCGGCCATTTCCATTTCGGAAATTTATACAGGCGGGCTTCTTGCCCCCCTGGGCCCGGGAAAAGCCGCCGCGGTGATCCTTGGGGGGCACGTCTTTGGAACGGGGCTCCTCGCGCTGGGCGGATATGTTTCCTTTGCAAGACGGCGGAACGCCATGGACAGCGCGGCGTTTTCGCCGGGAAGCGCCGGAGGAAAAATCGCCGCCTTCTTCAATGTGGCCCAGCTTTCAGGCTGGACCGTCATCATGGTGGTCCAGGCGGCGGAGGCGGTTACCGCCCTTTTCCCCGCCCTTCCCTTTGCCCCGGTAAGCCTTGCGCTGGGGGTCATCGTCCTTGTGTGGGCCCTCATCTTCGGAAGTCCCGCGCAGTGGATCAACAACGCGGCGGTGATTCTTCTTTCCGTACTGTGCGCCGTCCTCTTTTGGGAACTTCGGGGGCGGTCCGCTCCGGGCGGGGGAGGAGCCTCCATGAGCGTGGCGGCGGGCGTGGAACTTGCCATCGCCATGCCTGTTTCATGGCTCCCCCTCATCGGGGACTACAGTTTCAGGGCGGAAAGCGGGCCCCGCGCGGCGCTGTTTCCCTTTGCGGGCTATTTTCTGGCAAGTTCCGCCATGTACATCTTCGGCCTTCTTGCCGCCCTTTCGGGCGGGGGTGATTTTTTCGCCTTCATTGCCGGAAGCCGTTTCCGCCTTGCCGCCTGCGCCGTCGTGATCCTTTCCACCATGACAACCGCTTTCCTCGATCTCTATTCCGCCGCCGTCTCTTCCGGGCAGTTCATAAAAACAAAAAGCCCCCGGCTCCCGATCCTTGTCATGGGGATCTTCGCCATCGCCGCGCCGGTTTTTTTCCCCGCGGATAAATACGGTGATTTCCTTGTCAATTTTCTTTCGCTCACAGGAATGATCTTCGTGCCGGTTTACGGGGTAGTCTTTATTGATTTCTTCATGAAAAGGCCGCGGCACGGCGGCGGAAAGGAAGGGCGGAGAAAAATTGCTTCGGCGCTTAATCTCCCGGCCTTTGCGGCGGTAATGGCCGGAATGATTTCGTATCGTCTCTTTACCGTTTATGAATCGGGCGTTCCGTCCCTGTTCTCTCTTGCCGCGGTTTGTATTGTGTATATTCCCGCGGTCCTTGCGGAGGGGCGGGTTATGAAAACGGAGGGCATAAAAACAACAACGGAGGAAAAAAATGATCACTGAAAAAGCGGCGGCAATAATCGACAGGATACGGCGGGAAAATCCCCTGATCCACTGTATCACAAATTACATTACCGTCAACGACTGCGCCAACATACTTCTTTCCGCGGGCGCGTCCCCGGCAATGTGCGACGCGCTGGACGAAGCCTACGATTTCGCGCGGATTTCGGGAGCACTGTACATCAACTTCGGCACCTATATAAAGGAACAGGAAGCGGCGGCGGCGGCGGCGGCCCTGGGCGCAAAATCCGCGGGAAGGCCCATCGTCGTTGATCCCGTGGGCTGCGCGGCGATACCAAGGCGCATACCCATTCTGGATCATCTCCATGAAATAGCGGGCATTGCCGTCATCAAGGGAAACATGGGCGAAATCATGGCGCTGGCGGGGAAAAAAGCCGGGGTAAAAGGCGTCGATTCAAGCGGAGATGTCCCCGGCATAGAGGAGGCCGTCATGGAAACGGCGAAAAAATA
>JAIROE010000161.1 GCA_031257715.1 Treponema sp.
CCGGCGCCGGGCGGCTCAGGGCGGTTTCCGGGAAAGTCCGCTCCATTGTGCGGCGCCAGTACGAGTGCCTTGAAAACGAGGTATTTCCCGATCTGGCAAAGGGCGGGCTTGAGCTTGTGCGCCGCGGCGGCTGGACCGGGTTTCAGGAAAAATACCTTGAGTCTTTTTTTCAGAGGGAGATCTTCCCCGTTCTTACCCCCCTGCGCATCACGGAAACTCTGCCCGCCGTCAACAGTCTGAGTCTTAACTGTGCCTTTCTTGTTGAGGATGATGCGGGGAAAGAATACGCCGCCATGGTTCATATACCTCAGGCGCTTGACCGCATCGTTCTTTTTCCCGGGGAAGCGGACGGCGGGAGCGGCGCGCGGAAACACCCGGAGCGTGTTTCATGGGCGCTGCTTGAAGACGTGGTGCTCTGCTGGGGCCATTATTTTTTTTCCGGCCTTTCCGTGAAGGAAAGCATGGTTTTCAAGGTAAACCGCGATGCGGATTTTTCCGTGGATGAAAAAAGGGACGAGGATTTTATTGAAGCCATGGAGAAAGTCCTTGAAGACAGGGAGAAGGCTACTGCCGTCCGCATGATCTATTCGCCGGGAAGCGGCCGGCTTAAAAAGGAAATCTCCGAACGGCTTGCGCTTGAGGAAGACGATCTCTATGAAGTATCGGGGCCCATTAACCTTGGGACGCTTCTTGAGCTTGTGAACATCAGGGGTTTTGATTCACTCAGGGAAAAGCCGTGGAAGATTTATTCGTCCGGGGCCTTCGGTGAGGATGAGCCGATATGGGACCGCATCAAGGCCGGGGACGTGATGCTCCATCTGCCGTACCAGTCTTTTGATCCCGTGGTCCGTTTTTTTCAGGAGGCTTCTTCGGATCCCCAAGTCATTTCCATCAAGACGGCCCTGTACCGGACAAGCGGCAATTCTCCCGTCGTGCGCGCTCTGGAGCAGGCGGGGCTTTCCGGCAAGCATGTAACGGCAATGGTGGAACTCAAGGCGCGCTTTGATGAGGAGCGGAATATCTCCTGGGCAAGGGGGCTTGAGAAGGCCGGCGTGATTGTGGTATACGGCCTTGCGGAACTCAAGGTCCACGCAAAAGTCACCCTTGTGATACGCAGGGAAAACGACCGCCTTGTGCGCTACGTTCATGTCGCTACGGGAAACTACAACGACAAGACCGCGCGGCTTTACGAGGATATCGGGATCTTTACCTGCCAGGAAGAGATAGCCTATGACGCGGGACTCCTTTTTAACATGATCACCGGTTATTCTTTCGTCCAGCCCATGCGGAAACTTTCAATAGCCCCCACGGGCCTCAAGCGGCGGCTCCTTGAACTTGTCGAGCGTGAGGCAAGACGGGCAAGCCAGGGCTATTCGGGAAAGATAATGGCGAAGATAAATTCCCTTGCCGATACCGATGTTATCGATGCGCTGTACGCCGCCTCTCAGGCGGGGGTGAAGATTTTCCTCAGTGTCCGGGGCATTTGCATGCTTGTTCCCGGCGTTCCGGGGCTTTCGGAAAACATACAGGTGCAGGGCATTATTGATCATTACCTGGAGCACTCGCGTATCTTCTACTTTGCCAACGGCGGTGCGGAGGAGATCTTCATTTCCAGCGCCGACTGGATGCCCCGCAATCTGGAGAGGCGGGTGGAGCTGATGTTTCCGGTTCAGGAAGATCCGTTACGGAAGGAGCTTCTGGAAATACTGCCGCTCTACTTCCGGGACAATACCCATTCGTTCAGCCTGGGCCCGGACGGTGTTTGGACGCGGCGGAGCCCCGCGGAAGGCGAAGATCCTTTCAGGGTACAAAAGGAACTCCTCTCGCGGGCCGCCCGTACCGCGGGAAACAGGTGGCCTGTGAAGCAGGAATTTATCGTACGGAGAAGCCCGCCTGAGGGCAAGGTTTGAAACGGATCATCCTAAAGCCGGGTGAAGAGATCCGCATACTGCAGGGTCACCCCTGGGTATACGACAATGAAATTGACCGGATCCTTGCCGGACCCGGCAGCAGGGCGGTTTCCGCCGGACTGCTCCCTGGGGAGATCGCCGATGTGGAAAGTTCCCGCAAAACCTACATAGGCCGGGCCTTTGTTAATCCCAATTCACATATCGCCGCCCGTATCTACAGTCCCTCAAAGGAGGGCGCCGACAGGGGTTTTTTCAGACGGCGTATACGGGAGGCCGTGCAGCGGCGCCTGCTTCCGCCGTGCTCTTTAAGGCTTGACCGGGAAAGCGCCCGCGTTGTTTTTGGTGAGGCGGACTTCCTTCCCGGTCTTGTTGTCGATCGCTTTACCGGCTGGGCTTTCTCCGCATTTGAGGGCGCCTTTCCCTCAGGTGCGCCTCCCTCGTTTGAGGATGCGAAGGCCGCGCTGGGGCCTCCGTCCTCATGGCTTTCTGTACAGTTTCTTGCCTGGGGCATGGACGCCCGCCGCGAGGAGATCCTCGATGTTCTGGAGGAGGTGTTTTCGCCGCCGGGGATCGTCGAAAAATCAACGGCAAAAGCGCGGGAGATGGAAGGGCTTCCCCCAGGGGAAGGGGTATTGCGGGGAAATTTTCCCGAAGGAGGCGTCGTTATTTTTGAGAACGGGTTTCCCTTTCTTGTCGATCTTGAAGGGGGGCAGAAGACGGGCTCCTATCTGGATCAAAGGGAAAACCGCCGCCTTGCGGCGCAGTATGCCGCCGGGGCCCGCGTTCTGGATGTTTGCAGCTATACCGGCGGATTCGCCATACACGCCGCCCGCGCGGGGGCGCTGGAGGTGATCGCCGTAGACGTTTCCGCCGGGGCCCTTGCAGTGCTTGCCGTCAACGCCGCGCTTAACGGCGCAGGCGGCAGGATCACCGCGGTCGAAGAGGACATGTTTGATTTGCTCCGCCGCATGGAGAGAAAAAAGGAACGTTTCGACATTGTCATACTCGATCCGCCCGCCTTTGCGAAAACACGTTCCGCCCTGGAAGGGGCTCTGCGCGGTTACCGGGAGATCAACATCAGGGCCATGAAGATCCTCAGGCCCGGAGGGGTCCTTGTAAGCTGTTCATGCAGCCGCGCCCTGGGCGAAGACCGTTTTAAAAAGATGATCGTTGAAGCCGCCGGGGACGCCGGCCGCATGCTGCATCAGCTTGATTTCAGGACGCAGTCGCCGGATCACCCCGTACGCGCCGGTTACGATGAATCGTACTATCTTAAATGCGGGTTTTACCGTATAATTTCCTGAATGAACAGACGCGAATGGGTTTTAAGATCGTTTCGGGATGAATACGCGGAAAAAGTTCCCGCGGGGTTCTGGTTTCATTTTGTGCAGGACGAACTTGAAGACGGTTTTGCCAATCCCCGGGTATTCGAAAAAAACCTGGCCGGTCACCGTGCGTACTACGGCGAATTTCAGCCTGACTTCATGAAGATAATGACGGATGGTTTTTTTATTTATCCGAACACGGAACTGCGGAACGCCCGGAATGCCGGGGATCTTCTTAAGGTTGTTTCCATTGGAGAGGATCATCCCTGGATAGAAAAACAGATCGAATTTGCGAAGGCCGTTACGGGGATATTCGGCGGCGAGGTGCTTTCTTTTTACAATATTTTCGCCCCCGCCACCACCTTTAAATTCATGCGCCGCGATCCCCTTCGGGACGGAGACGCGGAGCTTGCCGCCTTTATCACCGAAGACAGAGACGCGGTGAAGCATGCCCTTGCTGTAACGGCGGAGGATCTTGCCGTTCTTGCCCGCCGCGTCATTCTTGAAGGCGGAGCGGACGGCATCTATTTTTCGACGCAGGATATAAACGGTCAGGGAATGACCAGAGACATTCACGACGGGATTATTGCTCCCGGCGATACGCTGGTGCTTGAAGCGGCGAACGCCGCCGCAGTGGACGCCGTACATGCGGAAGCCGCCGTGAATGCCGCGGCGGCGGGAGGTCCGGGAGGCGGAGATCCCGCCCGTACCGGTCCCCTCAACATCCTTCACATCTGCGGTTATGAAGGACACCGGAACGATCTTGGCCGCTTCGTTTCATATCCTGCCCAGATTTTTAACTGGGCTTCCGCGATAGAAGGCGTGCCGCTGGGCGAGGGGAAACGGCTTTTTGGAAAACCCGTAATAGGCGGCTTTGCCAATACGGCGGACGGTATTCTTTGCCGCGGAAGCGAAAGTGATGTCAAAGCGGAGACGCGGAGGATCCTTGAGGAAGCGGGAAGAAAAGGGGTCGTACTTGGCGCGGACTGCACCATACCAAGGGACACGGATCTCCGGCGCCTTGACTGGGTGCGTGAAGCCGCCTCTTCCCCGTTTTTCGTATAATAAACTCCAATAACCCATAATATACTTCCTGTTCACATACCCCAGGTACATTAAACTTAAAACACAGGGATTGTGCCCTGGGGGGATTAGTATGAAGATAAAAATACAGTTGAGTATTCTGGTAATCGGTATAATGGTTACGGTAATAGCCATCATTTCCTTTATTACCCTGCAGCGGGCGAGCCGCATGCAAAAAAATGCGGTAATGTCGGGGCTGAATTATATGTCCGGCATGTACGCCACGGATATTCAGCGCCGTTTTGAGGGTTATCTGAAAACCGCGACGAATCTGTCCCAAATCATGAAAGGGTACGACGATGCCCCTGTGGACCAGCGGCGCATCCGGTACAACGGCATGATGCTGAGCATAATAGAAGAAAACGACGACTATCTGGGTGCTTTTACCGTCTGGGATGTCGATGCCCTGGACGGCAAGGATGCGGAATATGCAAACACTCCGGGAACCGATGCGACGGGCCGCTTCATCTCATGGTACCACCGGGAACTTGACGGGGTAAAACTGGAGCCTTATAACATGTACAAAGAAGTCTGGGCGAACGCGAAAAGGCACTCGACTATAGCCAGTCCGGTATGGCGTGAAGCGCTCGGCCGCAAGGTACTGGTAGTTGACGTGAGCGCCCCCGTAATATCGCAAGAGGGCAAGCTTGTCGGAATCGTGGGAATTAACATAGATATTGCCGGCATGCAGGATATTGTCGACAAAATAAAGCCCTTTGACACAGGCATAGCCACAGTCTATTCCAATGATGGATCATAGCGGGTCACAACATTCCGGAACGCACCGGAATGACCATCGATATTGACGAGCCTCTGTACAAAGACCATTTCAAAGATGTCGTGTCCACTATCAAAGAGGGAAAAGTTCTGAATTTTAATGCCTATTCCCCCGAGAGGGGCGAGAGTTTTGAGATCGTGCTGCACCCCTTCACCGTTACAGGAACAGGGAGCCCGTGGTCGATCATGGTGGGTGCGCCGGTAAATAAAATAATGGCGGATATCAGAAGCATGACTTTTTTCTCCATAATGCTCGCCTTCGCCTCCATGACCCTTACCGGGCTGATTATTTTCTTTGTCGCTTCAAGTATTACAAAACCCCTCATCAAGGTATCACAGACGTTGAAAGACATCTCGGAAGGGGAAGGGGATCTGACCCGGCAGATAATAATCACGTCAAAAGACGAAATAGGCGAACTTGCCCGCTACTTTAACCTGACTCTGGAAAAGATCAGAAACCTCGTTGTCATCATCAAACAGCAAAGCGTTTCGCTCTTTAATCTGGGGAATGAACTCGCGTCCAACATGACGCAGACTGCCGCGGCGGTGAACCAGATAACCAGTAACATCCAGAGCATCAAGGGACGGGTCATCAACCAGTCGGCCGGCGTCACCGAAACCAATTCTACCATGGAGCAGATCACCGTCAACATAGACAAACTCACCGAGCGCATCGAGAATATCTGAGCGTCCGCCATCTTCTTACAGTGACGTAGATGGTTACGTCATCATAGGAAGTTACTAGATTCTATTTTCAATGT
>JAIROE010000175.1 GCA_031257715.1 Treponema sp.
CCAGGAACAGTTCATAGGATGCGCTTCCCGCGCCGTCAAAGAGGAGGGCTTCGTAGAAGCCGAATCCGTTGGCGGCGGCTCCGGCGTGGTAGGTAGAACCGTGCCAGGGGTGGCCGAAGAAGTTGGTGGGGAAGTAATCCATGTCCCATTCCCAGGCCGACCACTTCAGGTTGTCCTTGACTGACTGAAAGGATACCTTGCTGAAGGGGCTGCGCATGACGGCGCGGTTCCAGGTGAAGATGAGTCCGTTGCTGATGATCATGTGGCCTGTCGCGGGGAGGAAGTACCGTTTCCGCGGGGGGGCGTTTTCCGTCCGGGGGGCGGCCGTTCCGTTTTCCGCCGGATCTTCCCCGCAAAAGGCGGAAGACGCGGGGCAGGAGAAGAGCAGGCACAATGCGATGATTTTTATAACAAAAACCGGCTGCTTTGCTGAATGATGTTCCACGTTATATTCAAAATAGCCGTCTCTTCCCTCCTGTGTCAACACGTGTACGCGCGGGCCGTTTTTTTGCCGCCGTGTCCGCTTGTGGCGGCGGCGGCAGCGGTTTATACTGATATCATGATTGATTCCGCACTCATCGACACGCTGAATTTGAAGGCTTCGGATTTTGCCCGCCGCTGGAAGGACCGGATTCGAAGGGCCTCACAGTTAAAGCACTACAACGGCATGGAAGACGACGCCCTCATCGCCGCCGATCTTCCCTTTTATTCCCTGCTTGCGCGGACGCTGGACCGGGGTCTTGACCGTGCGCTGGTGGGGGATTTCTTTGTACGGCTGGGAAAGGACAGGATGCAGGGGGGGTTCCCCGTATCCGAGGTGATTTACGCGGTTAACCTGGCCCAGCAGGTGGTCATTGAATACATTATGACCGATTACGCCCCCGAAAGCCCGGTGAAGATGTATCAGGCGATGGGGATCATGGTCAAGGTTTCGGAATTCTTTCTTTTGGGCTGTTTTTATCTGACCAAGGGCTTTCTGGAGGCAACCTATACCAACATGAACAGCCGCGATGCGGTTTCGGAGGAGCTTCTCAGGAAGTACTTCAGGGATGATTTTTTCTTTAAAAAAGAATGACGGAGCGTTTGAAAATCAGGCGGCTTTGCATAATACTGAAAACATTGGACTTGTTCGACAACCTGATTTTGCTGTTTTTATAAGGAATTTGTTCGATAACTGAGGTTATCGAACAACTCTATTATGACAAGAAAGGAGGCGGCCGTTTTCCGTCATGGAAATCAAGGAAGCCCTTGAAGAATTTAAAATAATCTTTTCAATACCCCTGCCCTCCGGTTTCCGTCTCTTTGGGCGCGGGATCAGTTCTATCGACATAAATGAAACGGTGTTCATTTCGTGGATAGTCATGGCGATCCTGATTGTGTCTTCCCTCCTTCTTACCCGCAGACTGAGGGAGGTTCCCCGGGGGGCGCAGATTTTTCTGGAAGCGGGGGTGGAATTTCTCAATAATTTTTCCAGGGAGCATTTCGGACACAGGGCTAAGATATACGGACCCTATATAGGCACGGTTTTTCTGTTTCTTCTTGTCGCGAATATCATCCCGGCGGCCTCTCCCATGTCCGTTTCGGCTCTGGGAGCGGAACCGCCTTTCGTCATCAAGCCTCCGGCAAGGGATATTAATTTTACCGCGGCGCTTGCGCTGCTTTCAATCCTTTTGGTGTTCTTTGGCGGGCTCCGGGCGCGGGGGATTGGGGGATGGGCCCGCAATCTTCTCAAGCCTGTTCCGATGATGCTTCCCTTTAATCTGCTTGAATATATCATCAGGCCGCTTTCCCTCTGTTTGAGGCTTTTCGGCAATATACTCGGCGGCTTTGTCATCATGCTGCTTATCGAAATTGCACTGCCTGTTCCCGTTGTGGCGCCGGCGTTCCTTTCGATTTATTTTGATTTTTTCGACGGGTTGATTCAGGCTGTCATCTTTACTTTTCTGACTACCCTGTTTATTGCCGAAGCGGTTGAATCATGATGCCGGCATTTTTCCGGCGTAAGCTGTTGTGAACTGAAATACCGGCCCCGCAGGGGCGCCGGAATTATGGAGGAGTGTGTTATGGAAAACAGTCTTGTGTTTTTGATAGGGGCCGGCATCGCGGTAGTCGCCGGTCTGGGGGCCGGCATAGGCATAGGCATAGCGACGGGGCATACCGCGGAGGCCATATCCCGCCAGCCTGAGGCGTCGGGGAAGATCATGACCGCCTTCTTCCTGGGCATAGCCCTTGCGGAAGCGACCGCCATCTACGGCTTCGTTGTTGCCATCCTTATCTTCACCAGGGCATAGCGGAGTCCGTCATGCTTGTCCCTTCCCTGACGACTTTTCTTGTTACCCTTGTCAATATCGCCATTCTGTTTTTCGTGCTCCGGGCCGTGCTCTTCAAACCGGTTACCAAATTTATGGAGGAGCGGACAAAGAAGATCGAAGGCGCCATCGCGCAGACCGAAAAAGACAGGAATCAGGCGAAGATGCTGCTTGCCGAATACGAAGGGCGGTTGAAAAAAGCCGGGGAAGAAGCCGGCGAGATCATCCGTTCCGCGCGGGAGGCGGCCGAAGTAGAGGCGGAAAAAATAATCGCGGAGGGGAAGGAGCAGGCGGAACGGCTCATCTCGGGAGTGCGGAAACAGGTGGAAGCAGAGGAAGAGGCCGCCCTGATGCGGTTCAGGGCCGAAGCGGCGGCCCTCGTTGTAGCCGCCGCGGGCCGCCTCGTGCAGCGGGATTTCGGCGGTGAAGACAACCTGCGCCTTGCCGCGATGCTTCTCCGTGAAGCGGGAAAAAACTAGATGTTTGTTCCGGAACGATGGGCGGCGGCCTTTCTTGCCGCGATTGACGGCAAAGGCGGGGATGCCGAAGAGGGGCTCGCGGTTCTTCGCATACTGGCGCCCCTTGTAAACGGCATTCCGGCCGTCGTTTCCGGTTACGCCGCGGCGCTTAAACTTGAGGGCATGATACGGACCGCGCTGGACACGGAGCGGCACGGCCGGGGCGCTGAAGCCGCGTCGGGGCTCCTCCTCCTTTTGGTGCAGAAGAACGCCCTTGCGCACGTCTTTTCCGTCATGACGGAAATCGTAAAACTTCTTGACAAACGGAACGGCGTACTTCATGCGGTGCTGGAGTCCGCCTTCCCTGCGGACAGGGAACTGGCGGACGAGCTTGCGGGGGTTCTCCGTGAAAAAACAGGCGCGCGTGAAGTGAGAATCGAGTCCCGGCTGGTTCCCGGCCTTCTTGGGGGATACCGCCTGCGTCTGGGAAGCGGATACGTGGACGCCAGCCTCGACGGGCTCCTTCGCAGCATGACGGCGGATCTAAACGGGGGATTTTGATGGCGAATTTTGCTGACCTTTCCAGGGTCCTGCAGGAACAGATTGAACACTGGCAGGGCAAGGCCGTTTCCGGCTCGACCGGATTTGTGGTCCAGGTGGGCGATTCCGTGGCCTCCGTATACGGCCTTGAAAAGGCCGTATACGGTGAACTTGTCGAATTCGCCTCGGGCGCGGCAGGCATAGTCCTCAACCTTAACGAGGACGGCGTCGGCTGTGTGCTGCTTTCAGGCGAAACGGCGGTCAGGGACGGCGAAGAGGTAAAAGGCACGGGCAAGGTTGTTTCGGTTCCTTCGGGTCCTTCCCTCTTCGGCAGGGTGGTTAATCCTCTGGGCGAACCGGTGGACGGCAAGGGGCCAATCAAGGCCGAAGAATACCTTCCCGTAGAATCTCCCGCGCCGCCCGTAATTGAGCGGGGCAGCGTGGATACTCCCCTTGAAACGGGATCGATTTCCGTTGACGCGATGATCCCCATAGGGCGGGGCCAGCGCGAGCTTATCATAGGAGACAGGCAGACCGGAAAGACAGCCCTTGCCATTGACGCCATCATCAACCAGAAAGGAAAGGACATGT
>JAIROE010000183.1 GCA_031257715.1 Treponema sp.
GCGACAAGGGGCAGTTTATGAGGCAGACTCTGCTCAATGGGAACTAAACTTTGCTCGGACATATTCCCCGCCTTTGGTGTATAAGGACCCTTCCCAAAACCCGGCTCCGGCCAAAATCAGTTAAACCGGTTCCGGGAGAACCCCGCTTCTTTTAAATATCGCAAAAAACATGCAGAAAGGCAAGGAAAGTTCCGGCAGAAACCGTTCCGGTGAAAACTACCGTGAAAAGAAATGTTCCCCGGCCCTGAAGGCCCGATCCATATGAACATCCCGGAGAGCCTCACGGCTTGCCATCTCCCTGGATGTGCCGTCAAAGATGACAAGTTCTTTTTCCCCGACCCGGTCAAAAAGCCGGTCCTGCAGCATTATCCGCTTCTGGGCTTCAAGAAGGCCGGTTTTGCGGAAATAGTCCATGGTATTGCCTGCGCAGCAGAGTACAATGCCCTTTTCAAGCTGCTTCATCGTCCTGCCGGAACTGGCGGCGTTCCCGGCCTCCCCGTAGGCAAAGCCGTAGGTCCATACGCGGTCAAACCAGCCCTTGAGTTTCGCCGGGACATCGGACCAAAAAAGGGGATAAATAAACGCTATGCCGTCCGCCGCGTCTATTTTTGCCTGCTCGGCCGCGACATCTTCGGGCACGGGAAGATCGCGGCGGTAAAAAGCCTCGCGCCGGTATTCGGCCTCGCTCAGGTCGGTTCTAAAATCCATCCGGTAAAGATCCGAAAGCGTAAAACCGATGCCGGAACTTTCAAGTCCCCGTATAAAGCTGTCCCGCACTCCGGCGGTAAAGGAATTTTCACCGGGATGTGCGTACACAATGAAAACAGATTGCCGCATGAGACATTATCCACATTTACGGACTATTCAAAAAGATCCTTTTTCAGCGTCTTGAGGCCAAGGGGAAGGGCAAGGACAAAAGTAAAAAGATCCGCCAGGGGCGTAGAGAGCAGGATACCCGTCACGTTAAAAAGGGGCGTCAGTATAAAAAGCAGGGGAATCAGAAAAAAACCCTGCCGCGCAAGGGCAAGTATATTCGCGGGGAGGGCCTTGCCCATGGTTTGCAGCATCATGTTACTGAGTACGATCCAGCCCGAAAGGGGCAGGGTAAGACTCTGGAACCTGAGGGCGCGCGCGCCTATGCCGATCACCATGGCGTCGCCTTTTCTGAAAACGGCAACAATATCCGGCGCAAATATGAAGGCGAGAACCGACAATACGGCAAGAACAACGCTTGAAATTGCCACACAGAACCGGAAGGCCCGCTTTACCCTGCCGTACAGCCTTGCCCCGTAATTGAAGCCGCAGACAGGCTGAAAACCCTGTCCCAGGCCAATGATGGCCGATCCTGAAATCATCACCACCCGGTTAACAATGGAAACGGCGGCTATTACTTCATCGCCGTAGGGACCGGCGGCGCGGTTAAGAAAAACGGCGGCAAGACTCATGACGGACTGCCTGAGGAGCGAAGGAGAGCCGCCCCGCAGTATGTTCATATAAGCGGCCCGTCCGGGTGAAAAATTACGGGGCAGTATGGGGACATTCTGTTTTCCCCCCCGGTTTATGATGAAGAGCAGGACGCAGCTTACCGTTTGGCTTATCATGGTGGCAAGGGCCGCGCCTGGAACTCCCATATGAAAGGTAAAAATAAAGAGCGGATCAAGAAGCACATTGAGCGCCGCGCCGCAGGTCATGCCTATCATCCCCAGGAAAGCGCTGCCCTGAAAACGCAGAAGGTTGTTGAGCGTAAGGGCGGAAACCATGAAGGGGGCGCCCAAAAGAATGAAACGCAGATACGACAGCGCGTGGGGCAGTATGGTTTCGGTTGCTCCGAGCGCCGACGCAAGCGGCGAAAGAAAGGCAAGCCCCAAAGCGGCCATGAGGCCTCCGGTACAAAAAGCGGAAAAAAAGCCGACAGCCGCCATTTTCTCCGCGTCCTTCCCGCTGCGCGCCCCCAATGCCCTGGAAATGTAGTTGCCCGCGCCGTGGCCGAAGAGAAAACCCGCCGCCTGTATCATGTTCATCACGGAAAAACTGACCCCGACGGCCGCCGTCTCCGTTGTGCCAAGGAAGCCGACAAACCAGGTATCCACCGCGTTGTACATGGCGCTTATCAGCATGATGACAACCGGGGGAAAGGCCATGCGGAGCACAAGCTTCTCCACCGGCGAAGAGGTCATTGCGTCAAATTTTTCGCTGCCGCCCAAAAGGTCCTCCGTCCGCTTTCACGGCGGCAAGTTCTTTCGGCAGGCCGCCGAATATTCCCTCTCCTGTGCGGCAGCCGCCCGCAAGGTAAATTTCCTCATTCTGCATTTTTTAATTTTACGCCGCAAGAATCGGAAAGAAAACCCCCGCCGGATTTCAGGCGGATAGAGGTTCGCCGTCAAGCGGATTGCCATTCCCGGGGGATGAACCCGCCGGGAAGACTTGTCTTCATCGTGTCCCCCGATTGCCCGATTGCGTACAGTCCCGCCGCAGTCGTCGCGTTTGCCGCTTCCCCGGGAAAAACCGCCCCGGCCGTCGCCCCGCGAATCTTCCGCCGGCCGCCCCGTTTGTTATGGTCTCCGTTTTCCTTATCCATAAATATAACATAAGCGGGGCATAAAAAGAAGTGTGCGGCACGAGGACATGGGGCGCTATTATCCGCAGTCTGCCGCCCATCCGTCTGGCAAAAACTCCGGCAATGCAGTATACTGTTATCATCGGGCCGTTGCGCGGCGGCGTTACATGCGCCGCTGCTGCGGGGCAGTCTTGGAGTTTCGCCTTGCGAAATTCCCGGGCAAAAGGTAATATGCTTTAGCGCATTGTCTTTTTGCAAAGGAGTCTTGATGAACCTTGTCTTTTTGGGTCCTCCCGGAGCGGGAAAGGGTACGCTTGCCGCCAGGGCGGTAGATATTCTTGGCGTTCCCCATATCAGCACGGGGAATATTTTCCGCGCCGCTATTGCCGCCGGAAGTCCTCTGGGCCTCAAGGTAAAGTCCATCCTTGATTCGGGAAAGCTGGTTGATGACGCGCTTACCATTGATCTTGTGAAGGAACGGCTCGCCGGGGTGGACGCCCAAAAGGGCTATATTCTGGACGGTTTTCCCCGTACCATTGTACAGGCGGAAGCGCTTGCGGATTTTTCCGCGGTGGACAGGGTGGTGAATTTCGACATTCCCGATTCGGGCGTTCTGGAGCGTCTTTCGGGCCGGCGGGTCTGCCGTACATGCGGGCACAATTTTCACATGATCCATGACAGGCCGAAAAAGGAAAACATCTGCGATTACTGCGGCGGTGAAGTCTACACCAGGGACGACGACCGGGAAGAAGCGGTGCAGAAACGCCTGGAAGTTTACCGCGCTCAGACCGCTCCCCTTATCGCCTATTACCGGGAGAGGGGACTTTTGGTTGATGTTGATGCCCGGCCGGCGGTAGAACAGGTGGTGGAGAATTTCAGGAAAGCGGTGGGGGCGTAAGCAAAAGAGGGGCCTGTTTTTTCCCCAGTCCCAGATAATACGTTTCAAATGATTCGCTGCGGCAGGAGGCGGGCTTAAAACCTTTTCCCGCGGCGAATTGTTCCCGTATTTTTTTTAGAAGCTCCGAAGCGTTCCCGCCCTGAAAAACCTTGACAAAAAGGTTGCCGCCCTGACGCAGGCAGGCGGCAGCATAGTCCGCGGCGGTTCCCGCCAGTTCCAGGGAGCGGAGGGTGTCCACGGAACGGTTTCCGGTGGTAGCGGGCGCGGCATCGCTTATCACGAGGTCATAGGGGCCGCGGGCCGCAAGCGCGTCCCTGACGGCCGGCCCGGTCATGTCGCCCTGTATGAAAAAGAAATGGTCTCCCCTAAAAAGATCCCCGCCGTATTCACGGGAAAGGGGGGCAAGATCTGCGGCGGCAAGGAAAGCCCCGCCGTTTTGAAAACGGGAGGCGAGCCTTCGCAGAACGTAAAGGCTCCAGCTTCCCGGGGCGGCTCCCAGATCCAGAACGCGGAAAACGCCGCCGCCCGGCTTCAAAAGGCCGAATTTTTCATCGGCCTCCTTCAGCTTGTACACGGAACGGGCGGGGTATCCTTCTTTTTTCGCCCTGATGGTCCAGTAATCCGGTTTTTCGTAACGCGCCATGCGCCCTAAAACCAATTCTTTCCGGCCATGAGTAAACTCTGGAAAGAATAGCTGTTTCCGTTAATGACGATGTTGCCCGACAAGTTTTCTTCCGACATTTTATTGTCCATATTGCTCATCCTGCACGAATTGAAACGCAGGGATGAAACAAAGGACGTCTCCCGCGCATGTATGCTGCCGTCGAAGGTAACGGATTCTACCGACGAATTGTCCTTTATTTCATATTTCATGGTGAGTTTCCCGTCAAGAACGGGAAATACGGGGCTGCCGGAATATTGTTCGGGAGCGTAACCGTTGTAGTCCATTTCAATACCGTTCTCGAGGGTGACGACGGTGAAGGTTCTTTCGGGATTGAACGCCCGTATACCCACAGGAGGGATGTCGGCCAAAGGGGTTCCCGATTCACGTATCTTTTCGTTTAAATCGGTCTCGTCCATGGCCAGGAGGATGGCAAGAAAAACCACGAGGCTTTCCATTTCAGTGTCGATGATTCGTTTTTCCGAAACGTAATCCTCGGCTTTTTCCACAAATTTTCCGAAATTTTCGCCGTTGTAGGGACGGTTGTTGACCGCGACTTTCCCCGTATTCTTTTCTCCGTATGGAAAGTAATCGCTGAAACTGACGGAAGATACCGCCGCGCCGCCGCCGACCGAAAGGCTCCCGTTAATTTTCTCGCCGATTTCCAGACTGCCGCTCAGGGTCAGCATGGATCCTGCCGGCAAATAATCGGAACCGGAATCTCCTTTGGCGACATAAAAGCGGAACTTGTTAAAAGAAAGCCGCAGGAAATCTTCTTCGCCGTACAGCATCTCCCATCCAAGAGAGGCCTCCATATTTTGGCCGGTATCCGCATCGCTGTCTTCCGCCCGTTCAAGGGCACGGAAATACCCCGCCATCACCCCGACAAGCTCGTCATCCTGCGCGTTCTGGGCAAAAAGCGGCCGGCCGGAAAGCAGTAACATCACCGTAATTCCGGTGATTGTTTTTCCCAATTTACTTCTCATTTTTCTCCTTTCCATATATCATAAACGAATATGGATAATCAGTATATCCAAAGACTCGAAAGAATTGAAGTGGAGCTTGAAAAATGGCTGCCGCCGGAACCTGGATCTGCCTGGATGGACCGTGTCTTTCCGGGACTTGAAAGCAGGGTTGATCCGGCCCTGGTCCGTTCCCTTTCGGAACCGGGAAGGGAGCTTCTGAAACGGGGGGGCAAGAGGTGGCGGCCCCTCCTTATGACCCTCGTCTGTGAAAGCCTGGGCGGCAGGGAGGAAGCCGTGCCCCTTGCCCCTTTGGTTGAATTCTCCCATACGGCAAGCCTCATTCATGATGATATTGAAGACAGTTCCGGCGAAAGGAGGGGAAAACCCGCGGTACATCTGCTTTACGGAACCGACCGCGGGTTAAACAGCGGTTCTTTTCTCTATTTCCTTTCGCTTGCCTGTATAGGCGGGTGGGCGGAAAAGGCGGCCGGCCGCGGTGCCGGGCCGGAATGCGCCGGCCGCATCCTTGCTGCCTGGGGGGAATACATGCGGAAACTGCATCTGGGGCAGGCCATGGACATACACTGGCACCGGGATTTTTCCTCGCTTCCCGGTATTGATGAATACCATACGATGTGCGCCCTTAAGACCGGCTGCCTTGCCCGGCTGGCGGCGGTTCTGGGGGTATGCGCGGTTCCTGTCCTTGAGGATACCGTACGAAAAACGGCGGCGGACATTCTGGGCGGCGCGGCGGAAAAGCTCGGGGTGGGGTTTCAGATCCTTGACGATGTCAAGAACCTTACAACCGGAATTCCCGGCAAGACCCGGGGGGATGACGTTGCCGAAGGAAAGAAGAGCCTTCCTGTGCTGTTGTACCTGCACCGCAGGCCGGATCGCAGGGAATTCGCCGCGGAATGTTTTGCCGCCGCCCGCAGGGACGGGCCGGAAATTCCTTTGGCCGGGGCATTTATCGGGGAGCTTGACGCCGCCGGCGTTCTGGGAGAAGCTGGGGAACAGGGACTTTCCCTGATCAGGGAAAGCACGGAAATTTTTTCCGGGGATGTTATTGCCGGGGAAGTTTTGCGGGAACCGGGCAAAACACTGCTCGGCGGTCTTGCCGGCCTTATCAGCTAAAAATACATGAAAAAAAACGGCTTTCAGGTTACATTATTATGGAGAAGACCATGAATGATATGATGAAGGCTGAAATCTGGACCATCGCGCGGACCGAAGAGGGAAACGCGGTGCTCCTCCGGCCCCTTGGATCAGATGTCGCTGTTCCCATATTCATAGGCCCCCTGGAAACCCAGTATATACTCATCGGCGGCGGTGAAATGCCGGTCAAACGGCCCCTGACGCCGGATCTTTTTTTGAGCCTTGTAAAACGGGTCGGACTGGAACTCAAACGGGTGGAGATCCACGAAATCAGAAACAATACTTTTCATGCCCGGCTTGTCCTTTCAGGTGGAGAATACACCGGTAAGGACCCGCTTGTCCTTGATTCACGGCCTTCCGACGCTTTTGCCCTTTCGGTGCGGAAAAAATGCCCCATCTATGTTTCCCGCAGGGTAGTGAAACAGGCTGGAATTCCGGTTGATATGGTCATTGATGAAGTGGAAGAAGCGGCGCATTCCATTGATCTGCGTGACGAAAATGCACCGGTCTCAAAAAAAGAAGAACTTCTTGCCGAGCTGGACAGGGCCGTCGCCGCGGAAGAATACGAAAAGGCCGCGGAAATACGGGATATACTTCTTCACTTCAACAGGGAAGATACCTGACAACCGGGGTGCCCCGCCCATGGTTATGCGGGTTTTTATGATATTAGGGTTGTCCAATAATTTCGGCTATTGAACAGTTTCCGCTAAAAAACGGCTTTTAATGAAGAGTTCTATTGCCAAAAAGGGAAAAAGCGTGTATTATATATTAGAATTGTTCAATAACTTCAGTTATTGAACAACTTCCGCTAAAAAAACGGTAGATTTGGCGGATTTTTGCAAAAAATACGCCAAATCTGCGAGACTTGTTTAACAACCAACCG
>JAIROE010000257.1 GCA_031257715.1 Treponema sp.
CGTACTCGCTCTCCGGCGTCCAGAACGCAAGGAGCCAGGGGACAAGGGGCTTTTCCGCCGTACCTTCGGGCTTCGGTTTTCCCGTTTTTTTGAGATACTCAATTAGCGCCCGGCAGGCCCGTTTCGCCTCCGATTCCGAGGCCGGAAAACGCCAGCCGGCCAAGTCATCGGGAAAGGAACGGAAGGATTTCCGCCGCCAAGACCGCCATACGGAATCGGGAAGCCCGGATTCGGCGGTGAGAGAAAGACGCCGGTACCCGTGGTTTTTGGACAAGATGAACTGATCCGCTACTTTTGGCATAAAACCCTCCTGAAAAAACGTGCGTAAAACGTGCGTAAAATCAGGATAAGGAGTTTTTCGGAAAATTCCGAAAGTAGCGTAATTCCTTATCTGGTAAGCATTGGCGGCCAAGAAGACTTGAACTTCCATACCTCTCGGCACCAGCACCTCAAGCTGGCGGGTCTACCAGTTCCACCATGGCCGCGTGTTAGTGTATGATAGCGGGTTTAACCGCCGGTGTCAAGCCGTATGAGGTCCCAGACCGAGGGGATTTCCTGGCCTATGCGCCAGAAACCCACAGCCCGTACTCCCATTGAACGGTACATCTCCATGCGCGCCGAAAGGGAATAATCGTCTTCGTAGTAAACCTTGACCGATACGGTAACATCGTAATCAAAGGAAGGAACGCCGTTTTCCCGGTGTATGTCGGAAATACCGTTTTCATTGATGATTGTTTGTATGCCCGAATAAAGGTAAGCCCGTGAGGGGCTGATGTGCCCCCAGGCCCGGCCGTAAAAAGGGAGGCCCATGATGAGTTTTTCCCTGCCTATGATCTCCAGTGAATATTCGGCTATCCGTTTGCACCAGCTCATGGAGGCGATGGGCCCCGGCTTGCTGCCGGACCAGTGTTCGTCATAGGCCATTACGAGGATGCGGTCTACAAGGGGTTTTATTTTCACGTAATCGTAGACATCGGCGGCGACGGCGCGTGTCCGGGCCGGAAGCGCTATGGTAAACAGCTTGCCGGACAGTCCCGAACGCAGTTCCGCAAGAAAAGACAGGAAAGCCCGGCCATCCCGCGGGGGAATGTATTCAAAATCTATCTGGAGACCGTCGAAATTCTCCGCGGCCTCAAGCAGATCGGCAATGAGCGTCTTTCGCTCGGGACTTCCTTCGGCAAGGACAAAATGGGAAAGCGCCTTGCCGCCGCAGGTTACCACCATGTGAAGCCTGCCCCCGAAATTCCTGATGTTCCGGGGGTTGGGCACATCAACCAGTTTGCCGTACATGTTTATTTCCGCGCCAAAGTACCCTATATCGGTAAGGGGCATGCCACCCCGAAAGGCATTCTCCCTGCCGCTCAGGAGATAGCCCCAGACCTCGGCAAAGACGGAGACGGGAAGATCCCCGTTTTCCGGAGGGAGATCGACGGGGGGATATTCTTCGGTTATTTCACCTGTTTCTTCGCCCTCCGCCGTTTCCATCTCCGTTTCAGCCGTTTCAGGCATTTCCGTTTCTTCCGGAACGGAGGAACAGGCCGTAAATAAAATGAGAAAAAACACCGCGAAAAGGATGAAACGGCCTGTTTTATGCGGAAAACATGTCAGAACGCGGCTCAAAAACGTTCTTTCTTTCTGAATTGTACTTGACAAAAGTTGTCCTTTTCCATAATTTATTTAGTGGACGGAAGCATGATGTTGATAACGGACTATCATCTATGCAGATTATCGGTTAATTATAAAGAACAATTATGGGGATCATCGAGCGAAAAGAAAGGGAAAAAGCAGGGCGAAAAGATTTAATCATGCGCTGCGCCAAGGAACTTATTCTGGAATACGGCGTAGACAAGGTCAGCATGGTGGATATCGCCAGAAAAGCGGAGCTTTCCAAGGCGACGCTGTACCTCTATTTTCCCAGCAAGGATCTGCTTTTCAAGGAAATATGCGATATCGCCGGAGTCCAGTTTATCAACTATTTCCGTTCCAGGCAGAAACCGGGAATGTCGGCTGTTGATACGCTGAAGCTCATCTGGGATTGTTACCTGGATCTGTTCGGGGAATCGGACGACATGCTGGTTATTTTCAGCATGAAAAAATATTTGTCGCCGGGTTTTCCCTTTATTCCCATAGAAAAGGATTCCCTTTCTCCGGCGGGTTCCAACTACGCGTTTTATTCTCTTCTTGTGGATCTGTTCGCAAAAGGGGTGGAGGAAGGGATCTTTGCCGAAGACGTGGATCCCGCCTCGATTTCCCGGACGTTCATAACATTCTTTTCTTATGTCGTTGAAACCGCCGCCAAACTGCCAAAAAGCGGCAACGACTACCGCTGGGCCATTGAGGAGATGGCGAATCTTTTCCAGATTTTTCTGCGGGGTATAGCCGGGGACGGAGCGGATCTTTTGCGCCTTAAACTGTCTGATTCGAAAAAAGTGAAGACGGGAAAACAGGCAGTAACATAATGGCCCAATTTTTCAGGCATCCCTGGCTGATCCTCGCCGTTATAGCCGTCATAACGGTTTTTTTTGCCGCGCAGCTTCCCCGGGCCGAACTGGACAACAACAACCTCCGTTTTGTTCCCGGGGACGATCCCACCCTCGCCATGTCGCGGGACATAGACGACACTTTTGGAAGTTCCCTTTTTATTCTCATCGGACTTGAACGAAAATACGGAACCGTTTTTGAGAGGGAATTTCTTGGCCTCATAGACGGCTTTGTGCGGTGGGTCGAAGAGATCCCGATTGTTGAAAATGTCAAGGCCATCACCAACACCGACTACATCACCTCAAGCGGCGGCGCCATCGTGGTTGAAAAACTTGCCGGAAAGGACTTTTCCGGAAGCCCGGAAGAGATCGCGGAACTCAAACGGCGCGTTCTTTCCTGGGACATGTACGAAAGATCCCTTATTTCCGACGACTTTACTTCCACCCAGATCCTCGTGCCCCTCGATGTCGGTTCGGACGATGCGGGAAAGCCCGAGGTAGTCGCCAATTTTATCCGTATCAGGAACAGGGCCGTGGAAATGTTTGACGGCGTTGCCGCGGTCTATGTGACGGGGATGCCGGTCATAAGCGCCACCATCAACGAGGCGGTCACCGCCGATCTCAGGCTGCTCGTTCCTCTTGTCATCGCGGTGGTTTTGCTGGTGCTCTTCTTTTCTTTCAGGAAATTCACCGCGGTGGTTCTCCCCCTTCTCACGGTTGTCATCGCCGTAATCTGGTCCACAGGCGCGATGCCCCTTTTCGGGGTAAAGCTTTCGGTCATAACGACGGTGCTGCCCGTCATTCTTGTCGCGGTGGGAAGCGCATACGGGATTCACGTTGTTACCCATTACATCGCGGAGACGGATGGGAGGATCCTTGACCGGGAAGAACACCGCGAACTGGTCTATGAACTTCTGCGGAAAATAGGGCGGCCCGTATTTCTTGCCGCGCTTACCACCTTTGCGGGTTTCTTTTCATTCTGTTTTACCTCCGTCGTGCCGATCAGGGAATTTGGTTTTTTTTCAAGTTTCGGGGTGTTTGTTTCCTTTGCCGTGGCGCTGACGCTCATCCCTTCGCTCCTTATCATACGGGGGCCCAAATCCACCGGGAGCCTTTTCCGCCTGCGCCTGGAGGCGCGTGGCGTCAAAGATGCCGGGGGGAATGAAGATGGGGATCCCTTAAGTACGGTAATAGCCGCGGGACTGATGAAGGCGGCAGGAAAGAAGCGCTTTATATTGGGGCTTGCCGTCCTTGTCACCATCGTTGCCCTGTACGGCCTTTCAAAACTTGTCATTGACAATGTGTTTGTGGAGTATTTCAGGGATGATACGGATATTTACAGATCGGATGTTTTTATACGGGAGAAATTCGGCGGCTCAAAGGTTGTCAGTGTGGTCATGGAAGCGGACGATTCGGCGGCCCTTCTGCACCCCGATTCCCTTGCCGCCATGGACGGACTTGGCGCGTATCTTTCCGAACGGGTTCCCCAGGCAGGCAAGGTCATGGACTTCACTTCCCTTGTCAAACGTATAAACCAGGTGTTCAATGCCGATGAAAGTCCCGATGGTCTTGCGGCCGGAATTTCGGCCGGTTCGACGGGCGCTGAAAGCGCGGAAGGACAGGACAGTTTCGGTTTTGACAATTTTGGATTTGATGATTTTGGATTTGGCGGCGATGATTTCGGCTTCGGCGATTCCGAACAGGACGGCTCTGGCATTGAGGGCAAGGTTCCGGATCAGGCGGACAGGGGAAAAAGGGTGTACACGGAGGAAGAACTTCTTGACCTCTTCGACAGGGCGGGCGGAAATTCCAAATCCATGAACGCGAATGATCTGGTATGGGAGCTCAAACGGCTCGTTAATTATGAAGGAGCCGCTTATTATGAGATACCGTGTGATCCTGAAAAATACGGGAAAAAAACCAAAGAAGAACTGGGCCGGCTCATTTCAAATTATTTGGTGCTTCTTTCGGGAAACATAGATGAATACGCAAACGATCCCCTTGAACCCACCAGAATAAAATCAACCGTACAGCTTCGCACCAAAGGAAAATATGACAGCAGCATCGCGCTTGCCGAAATAGACGGCTATGTCAAGACCCATTTTCCTCCCAACATACGGGTCGTGACGGGCGGCGTTACCCTGGTGGAATTTGCCCTTAACGCACTGGTCGTGCAGTCCCAGATCACTTCGGTGATCTTTTCCATCATCGTGGTGTTCATCATCATCTCAATCTCAAACCGGTCTCTTGTAGCGGGTCTTGTGGCGGTGATTCCCCTTTCCATTTCCATTCTTGTCAATTTCGCGGTGATGGGTTTCGCGGGGATTAAGCTCAACATAGGAACCTCCATGGTGGCGGGTGTTTCGGTAGGCATAGGCATTGACTACACCATTCATTACATAGAGGCTTTCAAGCGTGAATACCGGGCCGCTCTCGCGGCCGGAGAACAATTCGGCGGCAGGTTCCTTGTCAGGACCTTCAGGACTTCGGGAAAGGCCATAATAATAAATGCCGTTTCCGTCGGCGCGGGATTTGCGGTGCTTTTCCTTTCCAGGTTCGTCATGCTGGCCCATCTCGGACTGCTCATCGCCCTCACCATGGGTACAAGCGCCCTCGTAAGCCTTACGGTCATTCCGGTGCTGCTCACCACCATCAATCCGAAATTTGCCGGCAAAGGAGCCGGCATTGACATTTCGTGTTAATAGAGTTGTTCAATAACTTCAGTTATTGAACAACTTCCGCTAAAAAATGGCGGATTTGGCGGATTTTTGCAAAAAATACACCGAATCTGTGAGGCTTGTGAAAGAACCAGCCGGGTTCTTGAACAAGTCCAATGTTCGATAAAACACGGGCGGCAATGCCACCGCTTTTTACAGGAGTGTAAAGATGAATAAAAAAACTTTTTTGTTTCTGCCGTTTGTTCTTGTGACGGGACTTCTCTCCGGCGCGGGGAGTCTTTTTGCGGAGGACGCCTACAGCATCGTACATGCCTCCCGGAACCGCGTAAGCGCCGTCACGATCTCCACGAGGGCGCGTATGGTCATTACCGCGAAAAACGGAAGCACGACGGAGCGGATCATCGATCAGTATTCCAAAGACGGACAGGGGAACAGCCGGAGCGTCATCGTATTTCAGCGGCCGCAGTCGGTGGCGGGCACCCGTTTTCTTGTTATCGAAAAACCCGGTTCCAGTGACGACCGATGGATATTTCTTCCGTCGTTGGGAAAAGTGCGGCGTATAGCCGCATCGGAAGGATCGGCGAGTTTCATGGGGACCGACTTTTCCTTTGACGATATTTCTTCCGCGAACCGTGACGCCGATCTTGATACTCACACGCTTGCCGGTGAGGAAAGCCTTAACGGGCGTCCCTGTTATGTGATCGAGTCCCGGCCCAAAGATCCTTCGTATCAGTATTCACGGATGGTCCAGTGGATAGACAGGGAAACGGGGGTCAACCACAAGCTTGAACTGTACGACAAACAGAACGCCCTCGTGAAACGCGTGGAAATGCTGGACATACGGGAAATAGAGGGGAGGCTTTCACCCATGGTCACCAAAATGACTACACTGGCTTCGGGTACCTCGACAACCCTCTACGTGGATATCCTTAAATATGACGATCCCATTCCCGAAAGCGTTTTTACCACCGCGTATCTTGAGACGGGAAGGGCGCGATGAAAAAAAACCGCGTTCCGGGAAGGCGCCTCCCCGCGATCCTTGCCCTCGCCTTCTTTGCCCTTCTTCCTCCCGCGGCCGGCGCGCAGGAGTTCGGCTTTGGTTTTGACGATGAGGATCCGGAAAGCTCGGGCGGTTCCTCCGCTTCTTTTCCCGTTTCGGTAAAGCTGGGCGGAAAGGCGCGGGGAGAACTCTTTGCCTTTTTTGACGATCTTAATACCTTTGAGGAATTGAAGAATTCAAGTCCCGGCGACATTTTCAGCGGCGCGCTTTATTTCAGCGCCTCGGCGTCCGGCGCCGACGCCGTCATAAACCTCAATCTCGGCATGAACAGGAACAATCCTGTCGCGCTTGATGAGGCTTTTTTCAGGGTGTATTTTGGCCCCGCAAATATCGAGGCGGGCCTTAGAAAACTTTCCTGGGGCAGAGCGGACAGCTTCGGCCCGCTTGATGTGGTGAATCCCCTGGATTATTCGGATCTTTCGCGGATCACAAATGTACGCGAGATCAAGATAGCCCGTCCCATGGTTCACGGGACGGTGAACATGGGGAGCAGTTCAAAGCTGGAAGCGGTGTTTATTCCGGGTTTTGAAGGGCACAGATTCGCCTCTTCGGGACGCTGGACGCCTTCCGTGCCGGTAGACGGCATCTTTTCTTCATCGATGGCAGGCGGGATCCTTTCCTCCCTTCTGAACAATTATTACAGTCTCCTTGTTATGCCCGATACGGGGAAGCTTGAATACGCGCAGGCAGGCATGCGTTTTACCACGACGGCGGGTCCCGCGGATATTGGGGCGCAGTATTTTTTCGGGAACCTCTTTCGGCCTTCTTACAGTTTTGGGGGAGCGGGCGCTTTTCTTGCGGATCTTTTGACGGTTCTTCCTTCAAATCCCCGTTACACCGGGAATTTTTCCCTGCTGAGTTCCCGTATTGAATACAACCGTTACCATCAGATAGGCGCCGACTGGGCCCAGGTGATAGCGGGCTTCAACATACGGGCAGAACTTGCGGCCCATATCACGCAGGATCTTGCCGGAAATGCCGGCTGGGTGCGGAATCCTTTTATCAGTTGGTCGTTTGGTTTTGACCGTGACACCGTGTGGGACATCAATGTAAACCTGCAGTGTAACGAGTCCGTCCGCCTTTTCGGTGACAAAAACAGCGCCTTTGCCGTTGATTTTGCATGGGACAGGCTGCCCGTTTCAACAAGGCTGACGCTGATAGTTTCCAAAAAATTCCTCCGGGACAACCTCGAAGTTAAATGTACCGGGATCTTCGATCCCGAGGATACCGGTCTTTACCTTATCCCCGCCGTTTCCTGGGCCATAGGGGAAGTTACCGCGGATCTTCAGGCGGGTATTTTCGCCGGAAAGAAAGGCGGTGAACTGTCACAGTACCGGAACAGCGGCTACATCAAGACGGCGCTGACATATTCTTTTTAGGGACCCGCAGAGAGGGGTTACGGCGCGGATCACAGCGCAAGAGACGCGAGCCATGTTTCAAACGCTTCCTGTGCGGCCCTGGATGTTTTTTCCGCCTCTTCAAGCCGCGCGAGAAGCCGGTCTATGCCGGCGTCCGCTTCGGAAAGGCGCCGCAGGTATTCCTGTCCCTGGGGCGTCGTGTTTCCCGCGGCCTCAAGGTTTGCCCGTATGCGGGCCTGCTCGGAAATGAGGCGTTCCCTTCCGGCCGCTATGGCCGCCTCTTCCTGTTTTGCCGCGTCGGCTTTTTGTTTCAGCGAAACAGCTTCCTCAAGGGCCCGCCTGACGTTTGCGGGGATTTCCCGGTTTGATGCGTAGAAAAGAAGATTTTCAACGCGCAGCGTCGAGAGGCCTATCCGCTCGGAAAGCGGAATTTCCTCCCGTACCGAAAAGACATTTTCCGAACCGGCATTGATCGAACGGGTAAAGCGGTACACCGTCCGGGTTTTTTCCTCCGGCGCGGGTACGGAAAGTTCCGCTCCGGGCGTTATGGGATGTTCAATGACAAGTTCCCGCGTTTCTTCCGTGTTGTTTTTTACCGTGTACTTCCGCTCGTGTATCTCCCGCCTGCTTATTGTCATGATCCCGCCCGATACTGCCGCGGCGCTTATCACCCGTGAAACGGAAATTTCCGCGCTTGCCGTGACGGAAAGATCCTCTCCGTAGGAGAGGAGTCTTTTTTCGCCGTCACCAAGGAATTCGATAAGGGCGTCTCCCGCGTAGGTTCCCCCGTCATACACAGTGACGGGGCCGGCGGGGAATTTTACGCCCGCCGCGTTGGTGATTTCGGCTCCAAGCCGGGGATGTACGGTTTTGCCGGTGGCGTCCGTCCCGGAGAGGATGAGCAGTTTTCTGACGGGGAGCCTCGCCTGCACCAGCGGAAACATGGCGCTCATACGGCGGTCAAGTGTCACCGGTTCCCGCATGGTAAACTCGAACTGATCCCCCGCCGCCTGTGCCCCGATTGCAAGGGATTCGTAAGCGGGAACGGCATCCGCGGAGGCGATCTTTTGGGCCTCGTTCGGCGCGGGTGCGCGGGACCGCATCAAAGGCGCCGCTTGCGCTTCCTCCATCCCGGCGGCAGGACCAAAAGCCGCGGCCGCCTGCGCGCTTCCCGTGTCGTAGCTTCTCGCATCGGCGGTTCCGGCGATTGAAAGGGGCAGGACGGGCCGCGAAAGATAATAAGGCGGATAGAGGTTCTGTATGAACGAGACGGGCCTTCCCGCTACCAGCGACAATTCTACATTTTTCCAGTCGCTGTCGCTGTCGTTATCGACGATAGCCCATCCCTGAAAAAAAGCTCCGTCACGGGACGCAAGATCCAGCCTGTAGGAAACTTTCCAGACAGGGGCGGGGATGACATAGCTTACCGAAACGGAGCGGCTCTCTCCGCCCCCGAGATTGAGGGTGAGTTCACGTAAAAGGGAATTACCCGACGCCGCGAGAAGATCCATCGCCCGGTTCAGATCTTCTCCAATGCGGGGATCGGGAAAATTTATGGTGCTTATATCCTTCAGGTTTACCGGACGGAGGCCCGATTCCGTGTAGATGACGAGCCATGGTTCCTGTATCGGAGGAAGGCGAAAATCCTGCGCCGGCGAAACGTTCCTGTATTCAATGCCGGCGATTCTTCCCCGTATGGGCGGCGCGGCAATTTCTATTTCCACCCCGCGCAAGGACATCAATATGGCTGCGAGATCGGGATTCCCTGAAAGATCTATTGAAAGGCTTTGGAGGGTGGCAACGAGGGTACGTTCCGAAGGGTAGTTTACCGAAGGCGCCCCGCCGGATGCGGGATCATGTATCACCAGCGATTTGAGCGCGTCGTTGACGGCTTCGGTCCTGAAGTAGAGGCGCAAAACGGAAGAGCCCCGGACCGTTCCCGAACGCTCATAACAGGCGACTCCGGAAGAAAAAAGGGCGACACGCCTGATTGGAAGTTCACGGGAAACGGCGGCCGGGCCGGAACCTCCCGCATCTCCCCGTCCTTCCTCCCGCGCCGCCTGAGCCTCAAGGCCGGCAACGGCGCACGCGAATACAAACGCCGCAATAGCCGGAAACAGTATGCCGGAAGCCGTCTTCCCGCGTGTATTGTACGCCGGTGTTTTCATGGTATATCCTCTTTCTTCATGATCCTTGCGATATAAAAGGCAAGTCCTGTCAACACGATTACCGCACATGTCAATATACCCCATAAAAAAAATTCTTCAAAGCGCCGGGGCGGGAAGGATCCCTGTTTGTCTCTCCGGTAGAGCGCCTCCCCAACGGCGGCCCTTTCGGCGGCCGCTCCGGCGGGAACGGCGAAACTTTCCGCCGGGCCGGCGGCGGCGTTTCCGAAGGCAAGGGTCCATGGACCTTTCCCCCTTCCGGGAAAAACGATTTCTTTTACTTCCCGGACAAAACGGCACTCGGGAACATTTGCGAAGGGAAAAGAAAGCGATTCGAGTTCCCAGTAAGGGGCGGAAGAGGATACTTCCATGGGGTCATGCGTTCTTTCCCCGTCTTCATCCGAAAAACGAAACAGGGTCACTCTCCCCGCAATCCGCCATTCGTCGTTTTTATCCAGCCTGTTCCTCACCATCGCCTCAACGGAATCGGCTTCGGGGAGGATGAAATTGACGGAAACAATGGGGAAAAAGCCCCCGGCATCATAATCGATGACGTGGCGTTCCCCGTCACGAAAGGCTCCTTCCGCGGTCCATTCCCGCCGGGGAGGCGGGAGGTTCACCGCATCGAAACGCGCCGTAACGCCAAGCAGCGGAGGAACGGGAGTTTCAAATTTCAAAAGAAGGTAGCGCATGCCTGTTTCGGGAAGTTCGATGGTATCGCGGTTTGCGCCCGAATTACCATATCTGGCTATGATCTGCCGTCTCTCAAATTCTTTCCACCGGGAAAGATCCGCCGCGCCTGAAAATACCCGCACCGCGGAATTGTAATTCGCCTCATTTTCCATGGAGAGGGCGAGAGAGGACGGCGTATGGCCGAATCCTGAAAAATCAAGGAGATACACCGGCCTTCCGCCGCCCGCGCTTCCTCCGCCGCGGCTGTTGACGCGGATCACCGTTCCCGACGCGTCTATCACCACATCGGCTTCCGCGGGAAGTGTTCCGCCTTCCTCTTCCCAGATGAAGAACGGTACCTCAAGGGGCGGCGGGGTAAAGCTGCCGCCGGGAACGGGACGCACCGCGAAGGGAACCGGCAGCCCCCCGGCGTCAAAGATCCGCATGTCGGCCATGTCGGCGCGTTCAAGACCCCGGTACACAGCTTCGGGAATTTCCAGTGAAAGAAGCCGGCCCGCCGTTCCGCCGAGGGGAATGCTCCCGGCAAATTCCCCGCTCTCCTCTTTCCGGGCCTCTTTTCCAGGCCCCGGCTCTTCAAATTCCGGCTCTCCTTCCGCCATTGCGACGGCAAGAAAGAAAAGAACGCAGGCGGCGGCCTTACGCACGGTCCTTCCCGCCTTCGGCTTTCGCCGGGACCGGAGGCAGCGGCGCCGCCCATCCTATGAAAAGCAGAACGAAACCGGCAATAAAAAACGAAACTATCCGCGTCACCGCCCCTGTTCCGGCAAGATCAAAGAGAAGGAGTTTTGCCACATCGGCTACCGTAAGAACGGCGCCGGCTATCCATATTCCCCGCCCGGCAATTCTGTGTCCCGTGATGATGTGGGCTATACCGTAAACGGCCCAGAGGATGAACAGGCAGAGGTGAAATACGTGGGAAGAAGGCACCATTTTCCATGGGACTTCGCCGTAAAAATGAACGCTTCGGGCGGTAACGGTGATGGTAAAAACAAAGAATGCCGAATCTGCAAGCGTTACCAGCGCCGCCTTCCCGAGCCCCCGGAAACCGGAAGCTTTCCCTTCCTCAAAAAAACGCTTTTTTCTTTTCAGGAGCGAAATTTGCCAGAGGAGGAAAAGGACGATGCAGAACGCTTCTTCAAGGTCAAGCGGATTAACGACGGGAAGATAAAGGGGGAGGGGAGCGGGATCGCCGGGAAGAAAGAGCGTTACAACGAACCAGAGGGCCATGACACAGGAGAGGATAAAAGGAAGGATGAAAAAAACGCACCGGTTTCTTGGGCCGCAAGGAACGCGTTTTGCGAAGATACCCGCCGCCGCCATGACGGCGAATACGGGGATGAGCCCCGCGAAACTGGTCCAGGATTCGGAAAGGTGAAGCCCGACGGACAGAGCCCGGCCTGAAGAACATATGACCACAAGGATGGAGAGGAATGCCGCAAGCAGCCATGCGCCGTGAAGGGCTTCCTTTAGCATCTTCCGCGCAAGGAAGAGGACAATCCCCTGGCATGCAAGGAAGGCCGGCCAGCCCCAGCGGTACAGCCCGTAAAAAAAATTAACACTCAAAAAAGGGCCGTCATTGTAGATGCTTCCTGCCGCGCCTTTCACCGCAAGAAAGATACCGTACACGAGGGAAGGCAGAGCGCCGGGAAGCAGCGCCCTGCAGCCAGAGAACCGCGCCGCCGCGCACGCCGCAAGCGCCGTCACCGAACAGAAAACAAAGAAAAGCGCATCGGGGAACGGAAACACCCTCTTCAATTCAAAAAACCAGCCGCCGAACCACCATGCAAAAGCCCATGCCGCCGCGACAAAGGGAAAGGCCGGATAAAAAATTTTTATGGCGAAGCCGGCTCCTTCCGCGGATTCGCCTCTTTCATCCCGCTTTTTTCTGAATCTTTCGGCGAGGATGACAAAGAGGAAAGCGGCAAGTGAAATGACAAGCGCCCCCGAAAAACGGGAACCGCGAAACGCCCCTTCGGCAACGCCCGCTTCCTCAAAGGCAAAAATCACGGCGGCGGCAACATGAACAAGGAGCCCGGCGGCGGCGGTACGGAAGCGGTTCTGCCTGAGACCGAAAAAGAAAAAAGCCGCCCCTTCCGCCGCCCACAGTGCGCTTGTTATACGGGGCGAAAGTTCAAGGGGCGCGGCC
>JAIROE010000259.1 GCA_031257715.1 Treponema sp.
CTTCATACCGCCGACGTGGTCCGTCACCCCCTTATCAAAAAGATCATTCAGGCATACGATGATGCGTCGGAACGCGCTCAAACCGGAGAGACGCATGAAAAAACATGATTACAGAATAACTGACATATATTTTACGTCCCTGCTGCCGAAAAAACTCAGACCCGCGCCGGTACTGGTGTCCCTGGCCGCTTATGCCGTTTCTCTGGTTCTGATCATCGGCGGCCAGGGGTATCTTTCTTTTTCCGTGGCGGGATATGGGGAATTCGAGGCCGGCCGGGTGGCGGAACGGGATGTTGTCACGAATCAGGCGCTGTCATACATCGACGAAAAGGCCACACGGGAGAAGATGGCTGTCCTGGAAAAACAGGTACCCGCGGTGTTTACCTATTCCGCCGAGGTAACCGGGGGCATTCTGAGCGCCTACGACCGCCTGCTGATTCTGACGGAGGATCTGTTCGCCAGGGCGGATACCGCCGAAACTTTTCGCGTCGCGGTTGAAGAACAGTTTCCCGGCGCGTTTTCCGGCGAGGTCATCGCGGCGCTTTACGGGGATCCGGACAGGGAACAGTTTCCGGCCTATGGCCTCCGGGTCCTGCGCTTCATTCTGGAAGAGGGGATCTTCTCCCTTCCCGAAACCGGGCTGGAAGCTTACAATTCACAGGTTGCCGAACTCAGGCATAACTACGGCCCCCGCACCGAGCGGGAAAAAATCGCCTACGACCGGATTATCACCCTTGACAAGGCAAAAACGGCCGTCGAACGGTACATCGCCGAATCCGGCTTTCAGCCGGGATTTGCCCGTATAGGCCCCGCGCTGCTCGATCCTTTTATTACCGAAAATGTGTTTTTTTCTCAGGCGGATACGGAACAGCTTGCCGCGGAAACGCGGGGCCGGGTAGAGCCGGTAATGGGTCATATTGACCGGGGAGAACTCGTAATCCGGAAAGGGTTCATCGTCACTGAAGAGGACATGGCCGTCCTTGACGCCATCAATGCCCAGGCCAGGGGCGGAGACCCCCGGCTGCTCATCGGCCGCATTCTCATTCTTACCCTTGTCTACGGTTTTATGGTTTTCTTCCTGGGCAGTCAGAGCCTCGGGCGTCTCCTTAAACCTTCGGAAATCTACCTGCTCTGCGTTTTATCCGTAGTCTATACCGGCGCGGCGGTGTTCCTCAAAAGCCTTGACATAACGGACAGATACCCGGCCGCCATCTTCCTCCCCACATCACTGGCGATCATGCTTTCCGCCATCCTGATAAACTTCCGCGCCGCCTTCGCCATGGCCATGGCCCTGCCCCTGGCCGCTTTTCTTTCCGGGGCTTTTGACAGCGCCTCTTACATCTTCGCCATGACATCTTCGATAGCCGCGGCCTACGCGGTGCGGGGGACGGAACGGCGCATGGACCTTTTCAAGGCCGGGCTGGTGATCGCCGTGATCCAGTGCGTCGCCGCGGCGGCGATACTCCTCATTCAGTGTCAATCCCCTGTAACCTACGCGCCTGTCCTTTTCCTGGCCGCCTTTAACGGCATCGCGTCCGGGATGATGGTCCTGGGTTTTCTCCCCATACTGGAACACGCGCTGAACTCGGTAACCACGTTCCGGCTCATCGAACTTTCGGACCTCAACGCCCCCATCCTCAAACGCCTGTTCAGCGTGGCCCCGGGAACCTACAGTCATTCCCTCATGGTAGCCACCCTGGCGGAAAACGCCTGCCAGGAAATCGGGGCCAATCCCCTGCTGGCCCGGGTAGGCGCCTACTATCACGATATAGGCAAGATGGAAAACCCCGGCTATTTTGTGGAAAATCAGACCAATTATAATAAACACAACGACATTAACCCCCGTCTTTCCGCCACGGTTATCCGCAGTCATGTCAAGCTGGGAATAGAAAAGGCCCGTTCCCTGGGCCTTCCCAAAGAGGTGGTCGACATTGTGGGGGAACACCACGGCAATTCGGTGATAAGCTGGTTTTACAACGAAGCCCTGAAACGGGAAGCCCAGGTAGATGTCGAGGACTTCAGCTACCCAGGCAACCCTCCCCATTCAAGGGAATCCGCGGTGGTCATGCTGGCGGATACCACCGAAGCCGCCTGCCGGACTCTGAAAAAGCCCACGGCGAGCAGGCTCGAAAAATTTATCCGGGAACTTATCATGGCCAAGTTTGAGCATGGCCAGCTTTCCGCGTCGGAGCTGACCTTTATCGACCTGGAAACCATCAAAAATTCCTTTGTGCGGGTCCTGGCAAGCCATTACCACGCCCGTATCGAGTATCCAAAAGAACCCCAGCAGAACGCCTCTTTACGGGAAAATCCCCGGGAAAATTCGCCCAAAGAGAGCGTGCCCGGAGAGGGCTCGCCCAAGGAGGGCTCGCCCAAGGAGGGCGCGCTCAAAGAGGGCGCGCTCAAAGAGAGCTCACCCAGAGAAGGCGTGCCCGGAGAAAACGGAGGCCGGGAATGAACCGGGTCGAAGTCCGCGCCGAGGAGCTTCCCCTACCCTCCTGGGCGGATTCTCTGGCAGGCTTTTCAATAAAGGCGCTCGATGCCCTGGGGAAAGACGGATGGGACCTTTCCATCCTCCTCTGCGGCGACGCGTATATCAGAAAACTCAATTCCCAATACCGGGACAGGGACGAGGCCACCGATGTACTTTCCTTTGCCCTGGGGGAGAACTGCCCGGATGGGGAGGGGGGGAACCGCTACCTTCCCGGCGACATAGTAATTTCCCTGGAAACACTTGAGGAAAATTCCCGGTATTTTAAAGTTTCTTTTGACGAAGAGTTGCGCCGTGTTATAATTCATGGCATGTTACATTTAGACGGCATGGACCACGAAACCAACGGGAAAGACGAACCCATGCTGCTTTTGCAGGAAGAACTCCTGAAAAAAACGGAGGAGCGGATTTTACCGTTTGATACCGGCCGGAATACAGGTTCCGGCGGATAAGGGCACTATGAGCGTGGGCGATTTTGTCAAGTCCTTTTTTAAAAAAGGCGAAATGAGCAGGAAACTTGAGTCCCTCGAATCGGATCAAAAAGAAATGATCCGCGGAGTCCTTGAACTGCCGGATACCACGGTAAAGGAGATCATGGTACCCCGTATCGACGCGGTATTTCTGCCCGTCGACGTACCCAGAGACGAACTCCTCTCCACGATCATAGAAAGCGGCCATTCCCGCTTTCCGGTCTACGAAGACACCATCGACAATGTAATCGGCATACTCTACGTCAAGGATCTTTTAAGCTGTGTCGTCAC
>JAIROE010000145.1 GCA_031257715.1 Treponema sp.
ACCGTCGCGGTACGAACGCAATTCGGCTGAAATATCTTCCGCCTCGTAGTACAGATCTTCCAGTCTTTTTTGCAAAACGGCGAGGCTGCCGTCTATGGCGGCGGCGTTATCAAGGCCGGCTTTTGCCCGCCGGGCAAGGCTCAAAACGGAAAGCTCCCCGTCAAAAAGGGCGTCCGCGGCATGCCGCGTTTGCGAAACGAGTTTTTCAAAATCGGCGAGGCGCCTTGACTCCGCTTCCAGTTCCCGGCTTTCGCCCGCTTTGGGAGAAGCGGCGTCTATTTCCTGTACCGCGTAGGAAAGGAGTTCAAGGCGGTTTTCCCTGTCACGCTCCGAACTCAGAGAAAGTTCAAGGGCCTTTTTTCTGTCGGCAAGTTCCAGAAATACCCGGTTGAATTCGGCCGTCTCACCCTCAAGACCGGCGAAACGGTCCAGATAGCGGCGGTGGCTTTCCTTGCGGAGAAGCGATTCATGGTTGTGCTGGCCGTGAATATCAAAAAGAAGGCCCATGAATTCTTCCAGATCGCCCCGGCTAACCGGTACGTTTTGTATGTATATCGATCCCCGTCCCGAAGATTTGAGGCTCCGTCTGATGACGACCGTTCCGTCCTCCATTTCTATCTCCCTGCCGGAAAGCCAGTCAAGAGCATCGGCCGAATCGTTTTGTATTGATATGACGGCCGAAACGTTCGCCTCTTCCGCACCGGTTCTTATTACGCCGGTATCCGCTTTGGCGCCCAGAAGGAAACTCAAAGATCCCACGATAATCGATTTTCCGGCCCCGGTTTCGCCGGTCAGCACATTGAAGCCGCCGCCAAAGAGGAGTCCGATGTTTTCAATAAGGGCGTAGTTCCGTATATTGAGTTCCTCAAGCATGAGCATCTTCTCCCGGAACGCCCCCGAATTCCGTCTGCGCCGGGGAGCCTCTCCATGACAGCTTGTTCCGCAGCGCCTCATAAAAAGCCTTCCGGTCCGATCCGACAAGCATCGCCTTGAAAGGAGCTTCCCGCATGAAGATCCGGTCCTCCGGTTCAAGGGCTTCGGTTTCCTGACCGTCAACGGTAAGCAGCACTCCGCTTCGCTGTTCCCCTTCGACTTCTATAACGAGCCCTTCCTTTGGGGGAAAAAGGATGGGTCTGTTTGAAAGGGTAAAGGGACAGATGGGATTTACGATGATCCCCTCCATTTCGGGATCGAGGATGGGTCCGCCCGCGGCCATGGAGTAGGCTGTCGAACCGGTGGGAGTCGCCACAATAAGGCCGTCGGAACGGTACTGTACGAGGCGTGTAAAATCGCGGGAAGAAAGGGCGCCCGAAAGAAGGGTGAGCCGTATGAGACGCGCGATACCCGAGGCCGAAATAACCGCGTCGTTAAGGCAGCAGCTTTTCCATATTTCCCTGCCCCGCCGTTCCACCCGCACTTCCAGCATGAGCCGCCGCGAAACGGGGACCGCGCCCGACATCCACTTGTCCAGGGCTTCCGCCCACTCCCCCCGGCGCACATCGGCGATAAAGCCCAATGTGCCGAGGTTCACCGGCATAATGGGGATGCCGCGCGGAGCGGCGGCCCTGGCGGTGTAGAGCACCGTGCCGTCGCCGCCGAGGCTCAGGGCAAGATCCCAGGGGCCGTCGTTATCAAAGGCGATTTTAAGGGGCCCTCCGTCCTTTCGGGCTCCCCGCTCAAAAAACCAGAAGCGTGAAACTACGCGCCGTCTTTCCAGTTCCCCCCCGATCTCCTCCGCCAGTTCCGGGGCTTCGGGCTTTGACTTGTTGACAAAGATCAGAACCCTGACCGGGGAGTCTGTTTCCGCCATTCCGCTCTCCTATGGAAGGGTAAGGATCAGTTTCGATACCCGTTCGACTTCCTGGGAACGAAGACGGGGATAGAGGGGAAAGAGCACGGTCCTGAGGGAAAGGGAATGGCTTTCAGGACAGCTCCGCGCGTCGGCCGCGCCCAGACCCGCGGGAGTATCCTCAAAGGCACTTTCCACGGCGATCTCCTTCCTGCGGGCATAACTTTTGACATCCTTAAGTCCCGTTTCCAGGATCAGGGGAAAGACATAGTTGTTATATACGGCGCCGTCCCGGTGCGTAAAATGCCGGTGCCGGGTCATCCGGCTCGATTTTGTGTATATTCCGGCGATTTCGCTTCTTTTCCTGATGTTCTTTTCCGCCTCCCTGAACTGCACCGACGCCATGGCGGCGTTCATGTCGGGAAGGCAGTATTCCCCCGGCAAACCGGCAAAATTCCGCAAAAGGGCACCGTCCCGCCTGTTCATGGCGTAGAGCAGCGCGCCGCCCCCGGCGGTCAGCATGTCTTTCTCCTCAAGTCCCAAAATGGTAAAGATCCCGTGAACCCGCCCCCTTTCTTCCTCCCCGGGAAAGCCGTAACTTTGGGACACATCCTCAATGACGGGGAGCCCCAGTTCTGCAATGGCCGCCACATCGGGCATGAAGCCCAGCGTATGGTGCAGGACTATACAACAGGGAGCGCCCTTTTCCGGGGCCGAGGCGGCGTCCGCTCCGGAGAGGGTTGCTGTGGAGATGGCTTTCGCGACGGTCTCCCTGTTCATGGAAGGCGACGAAGGAGCCACGTCGCAGAACACAGGCCTGAGATGCAGATCCTCAATAACCCTGACATAGTAGCGGGGTGAAAGGGCCGAAATGATCACCCCCCGGCCCTCCTCCGGTTCAAGGGCTTTAAGGGCCAGGTACAGGGCCGTCGCGGGGCTCCGCAGGGAAAGGCAATAATCGAAATGGAGATATTCTTTTGCGGTCTGAACAAGGAACCGGGCCTGATCTCCGGGGCCGACGCGGTCTTTCACCAGGGCGGTCAGCACCGCGTCCATCTCTTTCCGTCTGATGGTCGGAGAGTAGACTTCAATCATCATACTATGCTTACCTTCTCAGGTCGGCAATTTTTTGCAGTTCTTTGGGATTAAAGAGGTCCCGAATATCCAGAATGATAAGATATCCCTGTTCCTGGCGCACCACCCCTTGAATATACTCCGCCCCTATGCCGCTTAACATCTGCGGCGGCGGCTGTATATCCTCTTTTTCTATGGTTACCACGCGGGAAACCCGGTCAATAATGACCCCGAGTTTCATTCCGTCTATATCAATAATAATAAAACCCGACAAAAGTTCGTCTTCTTCGGAATTGAAAATTTTTTTCAGATGAAAACGCTTGTGCAGATTGATAATCGGTATGATCTCGCTGCGCAGATTGAAAATTCCTTCCACATAGACGGGGGCATTCGGTATAGGTCTGATATCCTGAACGCGGACTATTTCCTTTACGTCCATTATATTGACGCCGTATAACTCTTCGCCAAGCTGAAAGGTAACCAACTGGTTTTGATCGGACATAACAACCCCTCTCCCGCGCCTCAATCGGGTAAAATATCTCTTTTAGATTATACTATCGAAATCTTCCTTATATCAAGAGGCTAATTTCAGGGCAAACACATATAAAAAGGAAATATACTTGGCATGGTTTCCGGAAGGGGAGTCATGGAAGAAGAAAAAAGCCGCTTGCACTTATCATGACCTGTTTTTCAGGTCTCCAGGCCCCCCGGACCGGGCGAAACAAGCCGTATCCGCTGGAGGAAATCATCGCCATCACCATTCCGGCAACTATCGCCATGGTCCGGGACCGGGAAGACATCGCGGGAACGGCCCCGGCCGGTACAATGAGCCTCTCCGCGGAGTGGAGCGCGAACCAAAGGTCCGATGCGGTATTAAACCAGACTTTCGAATAAATTTCCTGTTCAATGAAGATACCCGGAAGCATGCCCCCGGGTATCTTCGTCAGCCGGATAAATACTAATTGCTCCGAACAAAAGCGTCGC
>JAIROE010000149.1 GCA_031257715.1 Treponema sp.
CCGCGAGGAAGACAAGGGGAATCGCCCATTGATCCTTCACGCCGGAATGGGGGGCAAGGGAAACAAGGCCGCCTCCCGATATGCCGTCCCGCAGCAGCCAGTCGTCAAGAACAACAATATCCGGCCCCCCGGCATCCGGGGCTTCAAAGACGAGGACCCTGAGTTCTTCGCGGGATTTTTTTTCAGGCCGCAGCCGTATTTCAGGATTCAGCCTTTCAAATTCGGCGGCAAGGGAAGCGGGGAGCCCGATCTCCCCCTCCTGCACGGCGAAAACCAGGCTGACTTTTTGAGGTTCCGCCGCCTTGTGCAGGAAGAGCCTTGTGATCATCAGGGCGGAGAGAACCAGGGCGGCGGCAAACAGGAAACGGTCAATGCCCCTGCCGGTTCCGAAGGCGGCGCGGGCGGCCTCGATCCATTTTGAAAATTTCGGATTCATAAGACCTCGACTTTTCAGGCAAATTGGTTTACATCTTGTAATATGTTCGATTTCAGGCGCCTGTTGTTTTTTATCGGAAACAAATTACGCCGAAAAAAATACCGCGGCGATCCGAAGGCATCCGCGTCCGCGCAGGCCCGCACGTCCGCGCCCGCCGAGGAAGAAAAATGGGAGGCCGATTTTTCAAAGCCCGCCAAATCCCGTTTTGATATTAAATCAGAAAGTTCCCATGATGCCAATCTGCAGAAACATTCGCTCTCGCTGGCGCTCAAAAAATCAGGCTGCATCGCCTGGGTGTGGACGCCTGAGTATTCCTGGGGTGACGGAATAATCGAGGCAAAACTGCGCCTTGTTCCCATGGGCGGTTACGCCGCCGCGGGGCTCCTTTTCCGCATGATCGACGAGAGTTCCTGTTACATGTTCCTTGTTTCAAACAGGGGCTACTTCAGGCTGGATGTTATCCGCAATAACATGCCCTTCCCCCTCATAGGCTGGACCGAAGCGCCGGGAATGGCGCCCGGAGCGGTGACGGAGACGGGCTTTACCGTAAAGGTGACAGCCTACGGAAACCGTTTCGTCCTCTTTGTCAACGGGACATGGGCCGCGGAGATGAACGATTCCTCAATTTCCTCGGGCGCCCTGGGTTTTGCCCTGGCCTCCTATGAAGCGGGTCCCGCCGGCGCGGGGGGCGGGGCGTATACGGCCCGCGCTTTTCTGGATGCCCTTACGGTTGATTCCCGCATCGCCGAAGTCGAGGAGGCCTACAACGCGTGGAATGACAGCCCGGAAATTCCCCCCGGAAGCCGCGTCGCCCTTGCCGAAACCTTCGCCGCCATGGCGGAACCCAATCCCGCGTTAATACAGTTGAAGAAGGCGTGGAAATGCGCCGCGAAGCGGCCGCAGAAAGAACTCCTCCTTGCCTCGCGGCTTGCCCGGCAGCTTGAATTGTACGGTGAGGCCGGGGAATACGCGGACGCCTGCCTTGCGGGAGAGGCGGGTCCCGAAAGAAGGGAAGCGGCCGCCGAAAAGGCGAAGATACTCTACGCCGCCGAACGGTTCGATGAACTCCTGGAATACCTTGAGGACGCCATGATCCTTTGCGCCGGTGATTCGGCCCTTTACACCCTGCAGGGACACGCCCTGTGGAATCTGGGGAAATATGAAGAAGCCGCCGCCGCTTACGATCACGCTTTTGAACTGGACGGCGAAAACGGCCTTTCCGCAAAGAACGCGGCAAACATGTACGAGATGCTGGGCCGGAAGGAAGATGCCCTGGACCGCTGCCTGAAGGGAGGCCGGGCCTTCCTTGCCGCCGATAACTACGGAGACTTGGGGATCATTGTGCCGAAACTGCTTTCGCTGGGAAAGGACAACTGGGAGGCTCACGCCCTCGCGGGGAAGTGGGCTTACAGCATAGAAGATTGGGAGACGGCGGAAGCCGAATTCGATCTGGCCGAAGACCTCCGCAAGGCGGCGCGGCCCAAACCCCATAAGGACCCCGCCCTGATATTTCTCAAGGCCCTGCTTGTAGTCCGTAAAGGAAAACGCCGCCGGGCCGTCCCGCTGTTTGAAGACGCGGTAAAATACGCTCCCGATTACGGCCTCTTCCGTTTCCGCCTTGCGGAGAACCGCTTCCTTCTTGATCCTGATGATCCCCGCGCCCTGGAGGATATTAACGCCGCCCTTTCGCTCATGCGGAATGATGAAGAAAGCTTCGGCTGGGCAAGCAACCTTGCCGCCCAGATGGAGCTTCACCGGGGAAATCTCCAGTCCGCTTTGCTTCACCTTGAAAAAGCCGCCGCGCTCCTGGGGGAAGTTCCCGCGATACGGGTAAACCGCGCCGTCCTTTTCTTCCTGCGCGGATTCCTTGAAAAGGCGCTGGAAATCCTTGAAGCCGGCGGGGCGGATGATCCGGAAGGATCCCTTGCCAACTGCGCCGGCAATCTCCTTGTCCGCGCGGAAAAGTACGAAGAGGCGGACGGACAGTACCGCATCGCGCTTTTACGTTCCCCCGGCAACGCCGAATATCTGATCAACCGGGCTTCCTGCCTTGTCAAACTTGAACGGTACGGCGAGGCCGACGAGCTTCTTGCCAGGGCCCACGAGAAGGCTCCTTCCCCCGAAATACTTGAACTGTTAAGTTATGTAGCGGTAAAGAAGGGGGAGTTTTCCCGCGCTGAATCCGCCCTCCGTTCCGCCCTTGAGATGGACGGGGATCACGTCCCTTCGCTCCTGTCGCTGGGCTGGCTCTGCGCGCAGGCCGGCCGATGGGACGAGACAGAGGCAATCATCGAACGTCTTGATGAACTGGAATTGACCGGCGGGCAGGCGGAAGGCCGCGGGGAGCTTTACAAACGCTGGGAGGGCGGCGTGTACCGTTTTGCCTCCTGCGTCTCCTGCGGGAGGACCTGGCGCATGCCGAAATCCGCACCCCCCGTTCCGCCCATCAGGCTTTACGCGATGCCCCCCGATGAACTTCCCGCCGGTTCCTGCCCCGAATGCGGCAAAACCTGGTGCATAGGCTGCGCAAAAGAGCATGTCGATGCGGACGGACGCTTTCTCTGCTCCGGTTGCGGCAGGCCCCTCAAGCTGATTGACGAGGGCCTCAAGAAAATCATCTACGACTGGGCCGCCGCCGAAATCAAACCTCCCGCCGAAACGCCCGTACCCGGCGACATCGCAACCGGTTCCAGATAACGCCGGGGGGCAGCCCGTCCGGCCGGGACAGGGCAATCCACTTTGCGGGTTGCCGGGGGAGGTGCGCGGCAGACGGGCGTTTTGGTTCTGCGGCGCAGGGTTTGAAGGCGGCGGAGGGTGGGCTGTTTCGAGGGGCCAGGTGATACAGGTGATTATCCCGTAAAATTCCCCCTGAATACCCGCCGTACTGCCGTTGCCTGAAAACCGGCAGGTTTTTCCGGCTTCATTGAAGCGCCGTGCATGACCGCGCCCTGTACAGGGTGTGAGAAATGCGGTCATTGCGGGGCTTTGCATCATGATTCCGGGCGTTCTTTGGGCGGAGCATACGGCACTCTGGGCGGGTTCCTGGGAACACGGAAAAAACCTTGCCAACAGGGGAGAACTCCGGTTTTCACTGCCCATGGCGTTTGCCCTGCGGACGGTTTTCATGGACAGGCGGCCACAGGACATTGCGCGTACCGGTTTTCATGCGGCGGGTTTCGGCGGGGGCGGCGAAAACGGGCTTAGCGCCTTTTCGGGGGGGCTCTACCATAATGCCACGGGCACGCGGCTGCTCTGGGGGAGTCTGGATGAATTGGGGCTTTCCGCGCGTGTCGGCAAACCCTGGG
>JAIROE010000310.1 GCA_031257715.1 Treponema sp.
TCCAGGCCGCCGGGGGTTACCGGGGCGCGGGCCTTTTACGGGATCTACGAGACCCCGCCCACGGACCCGAATCTGCTTCCCGCGTCGGTGTGGATGAGCCGCTGCCCTGCCCAAAACGCTTTGCATTTTGGGCTTGGAGTTTGTGCTTTGCACAAACTCCCCAGGCAATGTGCGTAGCACATTGCCCAGCGACCGGGGCAGGCGGATATACGTTGCCCTGCGCTGGGAGATCATGAAGGGCGGCGAAAAGAACGTGGGCCCCTGGAGCGGGATCGTGTCGGAGATTATTTCGTAATATGGGCTTGTACCAAATGGCTGCGCCATTTGGTACAAGCCCTTGGCAATTCGCTGCGCGAATTGCAATTCGTTCTGCGAATTGCACCCGAACACCTGAATCGCCCGCTTGGAGTTTCGGCTCCGCCGAAACTCCCCAGCAATTCGCGCAGCGAATTGCCCCCCAGCCAAACGGCCCGGTCATAGCCGGGCCGTTTGGCCCAAAACCTCCAGGTTATACTCCGCCGCTTCGGCAAGGGAGCGGTACAGCGCGGCCGAATATTCCAGATGACGGCGGTAGGGGTCTTCCAGGGCGGCATCAGGTTCCCCCTGGAGTTCATGTTCAGGGGGAAAAAGAAAGCCCGCGACATCCTTGACCTCGCTTTCGGCGATTTCCCGGTTGATACGGTCAAGAACCGGAAGAATTCCCGCTCTGTCCCCGCCGCCGCTTCCCCGCCGTTTCAGGGCGCCTTCAGCGGTCTTCCTCCCCTTTTCCGCGGCTTCCCGTATCTGCCGCAGCCCTTCCAGAAGAGCGGCGCGGGCCGTTTCGTACCGTTCCGCCCTCCCTGGCGATGCTTCCGGCGCGTAGAACGCCTTCATGATGCCGCCGCATACGGATGCAAGCCGTTCTTCTATCTCATCCCTTCTTTCGGGCAGGGCAAGGAGGTCCTGGGGATCGGCGTTGAGGAGCCCTTCAATGGCAGCTCCTCCGGGAAAGAGGCGGTAATTCCGTATGTCAGGATATTCCCTGAAACGGTTTTCAAACCACGCGGCATAAAGGGAAAGCCGCCTGTCGGTAAGAACCTCCCCGCCGTCCCCCGCGCGGGTCCTGAAGGGAAGTCCGTCGCGTAAAGCCTTGAGCGATCCTGTTTCGGCGGGACAGAACCGCATGGATTCGGCAAGGTTTTTTTCCTCAAAGGCCGCCCCCCGGTAGTGGGTCCTCAGTCCCGGAAAGGAAAGATCCAGCCCGGCTATCCAGATTTCTTCCGCCCCCAGCATACGGGCAAAATCCCAGGCGGTGGTGGCGACCGAGCCTCCGGCGCCCAGCGCCCCTTTGGGATCGACGCGGTCTTCGATGAAGCGCCCCAGCGGGAAAAGGCTGCCGCACAGATACGTTTCCCTGAACGCTGTCCCTTCCAGAACCGGGGGATAGACCGCCGATTCGGCGACGAGCCGGGTATGCGGCGAGGAACAGCGGTCCAGATGGCGGCAGTTCCAGAACTGGGGATCGACCACCAGGACAAAATCCGCCTGGATTCCCCTTTCAAGGAGGAAGCGGAGGCTGGTATCGACCGCCGTCACTATGCAGCGTTTGGCAATGCCGGGGAGCAGGGGGCCTATGCGGTCAAGGGAAGGGCCGGCGGCGGCAAGAAACACGGGAATCGCCTGGGTGCCTGGCCGGGCCATGCCGGCCAGCGCGGATATGCCGGGAAGATCCCGGATGGCGCTCATGTTGCGGGAAAGGTTGCGGACCCACCGTCTGCCAAAACGCTGCCGGGTGGCAAGGTTTACATCGTCCCTGGAAACCCAGGTACGGATGAGGTTTTCGGCGCGGGCATACCATGCCGGGTTAAGATCCGAGAGTGCGCGGTTTTTAAGGATCGCGGGAGCTCCTTTGCGCCCCCCGCTTTTTTCAAGGAGGGCGAGGGCCGCGGTGATCCCGTCACCGTTTCCGCTGGTAACGAAGATGATTTTTTGCGTCGAGAGGAGTTTCCGCAGATCCCGTTCTTCAAGCGCCCTCCGCAGTACCGGGGGGTGGCGTTCTACTATGATGAGGGGCCGGCCCGGCATGGCGCGTGAAACCGCCTCCGCGCCGTACCCCAGGCCAAAGCCCAGGATGATCACAGGAGATCCCGTTTCCGGGGCCGTTTCTTCGCGCTCTCCGGCCTCCGGAAAGAGGTTCGCGGCGAGCCGTTCCGCCTCGCGCACGGGGTTTCGGGGTGAGTGGACATGACGGCCCCGGATAATCATGTCCTTTTCCCCTCCGGGGGGATTCAGGACGGTTATGGAGGCGGGATCTCCCCGCCATTCGGCGTCCCCATCCTCACCCGCGGCCTGTCCGTCCGGCGGTTTCTTTTCATCCCCGGAAACGGCCTTTTCAAGCTGTTCGGCAAGGCCGGGGTAATTTTTTTGAAGACAGTCTCTGTTGAGTTCCCATGCGGTCATTCCAGTTCCACCACAATCACCGCGCCGGGATCAAGCGGCGTTCCCGGCGGCGGGTCCTGGCGCCGTACCCAGCCGTCCCCCCGGATCTCCAGGGAGAAATCATCACGAAGGAGGAGGGGAAGCAGCGCCCGTTTGGAAAGGCCCCTGAGATCCGGCGCCGTGCCGTCGACAGGGGGGAGCGTTTCCCGGGGAATGTCAACCCGGCCGGGATGGAAAACCTGGGGGTTCCTCCCCCGGGGTATGCCCAGATAATCGACGAGTTCTTCGGCGGCCTGGCGTATGGGCGGCGCGGCGATACGGCCCCCCAGGTATTCTCCTTTGGGTTTCACTATTACAAGGTACAGCACCAGCGACGGCGATTCCGCGGGAAGCAGGGCGATGCAGCTTGCGATAAAATCGGTTTCGGAATAGGAGCCGGTTTGAGGATCGATGATCTGGGCGGTGCCCGTCTTTACGGCAAGGGAAAGATCCTCTACGCTGGCCCGCCATCCGGTTCCGATGCCGGAGGTGACGTCGACCATATACCGCCGCATCGCGCGGGCCGTTTCGCTTTTAAGGACGCGGCGCGGGGCCCCCGTTTCCGGGGAGCGGACGTTTTTTCCGTCGGGGGAGACGATGCGGGAGACGATGCGGGGGGGGACGAGGATGCCGTCATTGGCAACCGCCGCGGCCGCCTGAATCATCTGAAGCGCCGAGACGGCGATCTCCTGCCCCATGGCTATGGTGGGCTTGCTCCGCTCCGACCAGCGTTCGACAGGACGGAGGAAACCCGCCGTTTCACCGGGGTTGCCCGCGCCGGTGCGCGTCCCGAAACCGTAATTCCGCAGGAGCGCGTAAAACGAATCCCCGGAAAGCCGGTCCGAGGCATAGGCCGCGCCGGCGTTGCAGGAATGTACGATGATGTCTCTGGCCGTGACCCGGCCGTGGGCGCCCAGGCAGTTGATGAGGATGGTTTCACCGCGGTTCGTTGTCCGTTCGTAGCGGCCGTTGCAGAAAAAACTCGTATTCTCCCCTATGGCCCCGGAATCCAGCAGGGCGGATATCGAAAAAACTTTGAACACGGAGCCGGGCTCATAGGCCCAGAGCGCGGGCCTGTCCATGCGGGCCGAATCCGCCGAGGACTGAAAATCGTTGGGATCAAAACCGGGAAGAGACGCGGAGCCGAGTATGTCGCCGGTTCTGGGATCGGCGGCCATGAACATCACCGCCTCGGCCCCGCTCTCTTCGAGCGTACTGCGGCCTATGCGTTCAAGGATGTACTGTATGTTGGCGTCCAGGGTAAGGACCACCTGACTGCCGGGTCCGCCGTCCTCGGGAACGAGATCCTCCTCAAAAGCATACTCGATTCCCGCCAGGCCGTTATTGCCGTCGCCCACAAAGCCTATGATCTGCGCGGCGAGATCCCGTTCCGGGTAGATACGGCCGACGACAGGTTCTATGCCTGTTCCCCCGAGCCGCCCTTCCGCCTGCGCCGCCTCGATGAGCTTCACCGTGGATTCATCGACCTGTTTTTTCAGGTAAACAAAGTCGCCGGAAGATTCCCGTATGCGGAGCGAAATTTCAGCGGAAGGCGTCTCAAGAATGGGCTCCAGTTCACGGGCCAGCTCTTCAATATCGTCAACCTCGGGCCGCCATACGCTGATGTTGGCAAGCCTGGTCTGCAGGGCCAGTATGCGGCCGTTCCGGTCCAGAATGGAACCGCGCCCGGCAAGGCTGCGGGAATGGGCCTGGGGCAGAGATCGCTTTCCCCCTACCATGACAAGTCCGTAACGTATCAGAACCGCCAGGGCGGCAAGGGAAAAGAGTGAAATAAAAACCGGAAAACGGCCTTTCTTGCGGCTCATTTAACGCCCAGCGCCTTGCCGATGATGTGATCCACCGGAACAGGGCCATAGGAACGGGAGTCGAATGACATTGGACCGTTGTCCCCCAGAGCCATGAAACATTCCTCCACAATTTCCCGGCACCGTTTTACCGCGATGCCGTCATCCGGGGCGTAGAAAACCACTATGTCTCCCGGTTTTGGCAAAGACCATCTAAAGAGGTACTTCTTCATCCAGGGAAAACGGAACCCGTAAACCAGCCGGCTCACCACAAGCACGGTTCCCGGTTTGACGGAAGGCTCCATGGATTTTCCTTCGGCAATCATCAGGTCAAAAACAAAAAATTTCAGGAATACCCCCAAGGCAAGGGCCCGGAGGATCGCCTTTCTCATACCGGGAAGTATAATCATTCGGCTTCTTTATGTCGATAAACCAGTATGATAAGGGATCTTATCGCCGGTCAGCGCGTTAAACCCAGAAAAAAACCCTCCCTGCTTTCAAAGGCCATAATATACCGGGGCGATTCCCGGACGAACAGGGAGGGTATCACCCGTATCAGGCAGAAACCGGTCAGGGCCCGCCGTACCGCGCACGCAAAAAAAACAACCCC
>JAIROE010000123.1 GCA_031257715.1 Treponema sp.
GCTGGGATCTTATCCGGGAAAAGGATTATGACGGGGCAATCGGGATGTTTAATGCGGCCCTGGCCGAAAACCCGGACAGCTATTCCGCTCTTGACGCACGGGCGGGAGCCTATATCGCAAAAGGGGAGCATGAAAAGGCGCTGGCGGACTTTAACCGTATGATCGCCTTAAAGCCCTAAAACCCCGACGGCTGGAACGGCAGGGGGGACCTGTACCGCAGCCTTGGCGAGTATGACAAGGCCATCGCCGACTTTAGCCAATGTATCCCCCTGTCGCCGCCGGGGTACGGCACGTATTGGTCCAACAGGGGCATCTCGTATTACGAGAAGGGCGATCTGGATGCCGCGCTTGCGGACTTCAACAAGTCCATCGAGGTCTGGAGCGAACCCGACTACGCCGGCTTTGCGCTTCTCTACAGAGGGCTGGTGTGGAAGAAGAAGGGCGATATTGACAGGGCGCTTGCGGACTTCACGCAGGCCGCGGCCTATTACCCGAATAACACCGACGCCCTTTACCAGGCGGGCTATATCTGGTTTACGCGGCAGGACTATGAAAAGGCAATCGAGTACTTTTCGGGGGCCATTGCGGTATGGGGCGATAACGCGGACTACCGGGTAGCAAGGGGGGTCTCCTATTGGAGTAAATCCCGCAGAGACAAGATTGGTTTTTGGGACGAAGGCGGCGGGATCATCAGCCTGGCGGAAGAGGACTTTACCAGGGCAATAGAATGCGCTCCCGATATGGCCGGCGCATATCTTGACAGAGGGACGGTGCGCTGCTTCAAGGCGCTGGAAAGCGACAATCTGATAAAAGCGATCCTCACGCAGAAAGTTACCGACGATGCCGGGCGGGCATTAATGTTGGCCCGGCTTGGGAATATGGGGGGGCAAAGACCTTGTTCCCCAAGTCGACGCCATTCTGAGGGGGCTCCGTTCCAACCGGGACCAGGCCGACCTGCTCATGGCCAAAAGTTCCGGTCTTTTTGTGGAGTATGACGCGCGGGGAGCCGTCGAAGATCTGTCCCGGTGCATCGCTCTTGAACCGGACAGGGCGGACGCCTAGTACGAGCGGGGCATTGCCTGGGCCCTGCTGGGGGAAAGGGACAAAGCCCTCCGGGATTACGAACAAACCTGCGCCCTGGACCCGGACAACGAGAAAGCCGCCGAAAAACGGGACGAACTCCTGGAAAAGGGGGAATGAGCCTCCGCGGGGTATTAAACCAGACTCCCGAATGAGCCTCCGCTTCCTTAGAGGGCAAGTCCGGCTTCCAGCGGGGAACCGCCGTAAGAGGGGCCAAGGTAACCTCGGGGCAGCGGGGCGGGCCGCTCGAATGTGGAGGTCATTTCATAAAAGCGGCGGGTTTCAGAGCTCTTGTACAGCCCAAGGAGCAGTTCAAGGCCGTGAAGGGCCATTTCCTTGCTGGTCCGGGGTTTGCGTCCAAGGCGGAGGGACCATGCCAGTTCGGCCGGGCCTATGCCGCGGTGGTTTTCCGTAAAACCGTGGGTGGCGGGCAGTGTTACAGGCTCGCTTTGACCTTTAAGGACAACCTTTACCTCCCCGCCGAAGCCATTGGGATCGGGCATGTAGAGGATCCCTTCGGTGCCGTACATCACGATCCGGGGCTTTTCGTTCCCTATGCTGTTGGAGTTGAAATGGAGGGTACCCATGATCCCCCCGGAAAAAACAAAACTGCCACAACAAGGTTTTCCGCCTGGAGGGTGAATTTCTCGCCGAAGTTTTCCTCGCCGGGGAAATAATGGGCACGTTCAGGATTGCGGGTGGTGACAAAGCCGCTCACTTCCCTGACAGGTCCCAGAATGCTCAATATGGCGGTGACGTAATAGACCCCGACATCAAGGCCTATGCCTCCGCCGGGTCCGGCGGTAAAGGGGAACCGTTCGGCAAGAAGGCCCGCATCCCTGTTCAGGACTGCGTATACCGACGTCACCTCTCCTATGAGGCCCGAGTCGATATAAAAACGGGCGGTCTGTATGGCCTGGCCCATGAAGGTATCGGGGGCGTTTCCGTACAGGAGGCCCTTCCTGTCCGCAAGAGCCGCAAGTTCCCGCGCGCCTTCTATGGAAAGATCGATGGGCTTTTCTGAATAGAGGTGCTTGCCGGCGTCCAGTATCCGGCTTGACACCAGATGGTGATTTTTGGGATCGGTGATGTTCAGCACGAGTTCTATGCTTTTATCGTTGAGGATCTCCTCAAGGCTCATCCCCCTGATGCCGTATTTCGACGCCCGGCTTTCCATCCGTTCCCTGATAATATCGCAGCATCCGGCCACTTCAAGAATATCGAACGCGCCGGTCATGTTTTGCAGATAAATATCACTTATCATGCCGCAGCCTACCACCGCCGTTTTTACCTTTTTGAACTTTCCCATAATGTCCTCCTATATCAATTTATAATCCCTGGCCGCATGGCTGAGGGCATTGTTCCAGCGTGGAAGCGAAAGAAAACCGCCGCGAATTTCCATGTCGTCTATGCGGCTTGCCCGGCGCTGCAGGCGCTTGAACGCCATGCTCACCGCCGTGTTCATGTCTACCTGCGGCGCCCCGGAATCTTCGAGAATGCGGTAAAACGCATAGAGATAAAACGCGCCGTGGGGGTCCATGTCCGAAAGGCCCTCGTCGCGGAGTATGCGCTGCATGTTGCGCACCGCCTCTCCCGCGCCGGAAGGGGAAAGCCTGCAAAGGGCAAGGGAATGATACACCGAAACCGTCCGGTTCCAGAATTCGGAAGGCAGGAGCATCAGGAGTTCGCACTGGGCAAAACCGCTGCGCCAATCGGGCTGTTCGGTAAAGACAAACTGCTCCGCCGGAACGGAAAAACGGCTGCAAAGCTCCACCGTTTTTTTGTAATCCCCCGAAAGATAGGACGCCTCAATCTCGAACAGATCCGCATCGGGGCCTCCGCCGCCGGGCTTCTGGATCAGGGGGCTCTGCGAGTAGATCTTTGACCGGTACGCCCAGGCGGCAAGAAGCCGCTCCTTTTCGGGCGAAGGGTTTCCCTTCCGCAGTTCTTCAAAAACAGCCAGCGCCTCCCGGTAGAGGCCCGTCTCAAAACGGAATTTGCCCAAAAGAAAACGGGCGCGGTCCGCCCATTCGGGCCTTCCGGTCTTCTCCGCCTGTTTTGCCGTATCAACGACAAGCCGCTCCGCCCTGGATATGTTTCCGTACAGAAACTGGGCGGCGGCGGTGTAATACAGGGCGATTCCCAGTTCATCAACATTGCCGGTTTTTTCGGCGTTTTCAACGGCGAAGCCGGCGTAATCCAGGGTCTCGACAATCTGCTGTTTCGCCAGATTCGCCAGTGAAAAAAGGCGGTACGCGCCGGCAAGTCCCATCCAGGGCTTGTTCTGGGAGAGGAGGATCGCCTCCTTTACCGTTTCCAGCGCGGAAGCGGCGTCGCGCATTCCCAGACGATAGGCCGTCAGGTTTACCAGCATGCGCGCCCGGTAAGAAGCGTAAGGTTCCGGAGGCGGCACGGCAAAGGCGTTCCGTATATCCGCCTCGGTTCCATAAAGCAGGGCCCGCTCCGTTTCCATGATATAGGCAAGGGTCGCCGTCCGTTCCGTTCCGGCGATTTTTTCAAACGATCCCCCGGCAAGCGCCCGGCGAAAGCTGCCGTCGGTTCCGCTTGTCAGATCCGCCGATATTGATTTAAGGACAAGATCGTCCCGGCTTTCCCGGAGAGCCGGACCCGCGCCGGGAGCGCCGCAGGAGGCTCCAAGTTCCGCAAGCATTTCAAGGAGCCGGAAACAGGGGCGGAGCCTGTTTCCGGCGACCCAGTCAAGGAGCCTCTCCCGGACCAGGGCATGCACCGTCTCCGCCCTTTTCCCAAGGCGGCTTTTGGCCTGTGCGGCAAAGTCCGGAATGCGGGGACGGGGATCGGAGGAAGTATCGATGACGGCGAAATGCCGGAGCAGCGAATAGGCGCGGGCCATCATCGCCGGGTTCTTGCCGCCTTCCTCAAAAAGCCGTTCAAAAAGA
>JAIROE010000003.1 GCA_031257715.1 Treponema sp.
CTTGCCATTGGGGCCGCCGCCCCGAATCGGACCAGCCGGTGTTCAGGGCCGAGCTGCGCATCGAAAAGGGACCGCCGGCGCCGCCGTCTTTCGCATGATCATCTCTCTGGAAGCAATTCCCCGCAGCCGCGAAGCTCTCACCGAAACGGCGAAAACCGGCGCGGTTTTCCCCGGAATACGGATCATCAATGTACCGGATCTTGTCCGTTTTGAAATACGGTCTTGGGATGCCTGCGGTATCCTTGAGGAATTGTGTTGTACTTCGGCTTTCACTTTTATGCCTCATTTGCGGGCAAGGGACTTTGATCCGAAACTGCCCTTTCCCCATACGGCCCGTTTTCGCGGCTTGGGTATAAAGCGGGTGCTGGTTATTGCCGGTGACACCGGTTCGGAAAGCGCGGTATGCGGTGTGCGCGCGGCTGGTCTGCCGCAGGTACAGAAAACGCAAACCATCCCCTTCATCAAAAAACTCAAGGCCGAATTACCTGAACTTTCGGTTTACGCGGCCTTCGATCCGTACCGGTCGAATATTCGTTATGAACTGGATTACCTCCGCGAAAAAGAAGAAGCCGGCGCGGTGGGTTTCTTCAGCCAGCCTTTCTTTGATTTGAGGCTCCTTGAAATTTATGCCGAGTACCTTGAAGGCCGTGATGTGTATTGGGGAATTTCCCCGGTACTTTCGGACAAAAACCGGAACTACTGGGAATCACGGAACAGGGCAATTTTTCCCAAATCCTTCAGGCCGGATTTTTTCTGGAATGTGGATTTTGGCCGCCGGGTTCTTGATTTCTGTGAAAAGCGCGGCTTTAATCTTTACCTCATGCCCATAAAAGTGGATCTGGAAGCATATCTTTCAGGCCTTTTGGGAAAAGGATAAGCTCCGCTCCAACGAAGATACCCAGGAGCTTGCTCCTGGGTTCTTCATTGGAAGGCGTGGTCCATACCCCGAGGTTCTTCATTATGGCATGGGCGGCATTGGAAACCGGTTTCATTTTCAGCCCTGCCGGTTTTTATCGGCAATGCTGAAATAACGGCTGTAGTTTTGTATCCACTCAAAGTCAAGATTGTACTTGATCTTTGAATGCATTGAAAGTTTGAATATCAGGGAACAAAGGTAATTGACGTAAAGATAATATTCATCGTCGGAAATTTCGCCGGATGATTCCACCGGGGCAGAATCATTTTTGCCGGAATCCGAATCTTCAAGCATTATCTTTTTTCCACGCCTGTGAATTTCGGCGAGATAGTCCTTTCCGTTGAGGTTCCATATATCATCATCGTTAAGTTTCAGCGTTTTTTTGATGTAGAGGATCTTTTCATTGAAGCCAAGTGTGGAAAAATTTTCTGCATGAATGTTGACAAAATAATTTTTCAGTTCGTCTGATGATTTAAAATCTTTTGCCACCGAATAGGATATTTTGATTTCATTGTCGGAATAAAGCTTGGTGAAGGACCGGTAATACACGGAGACCAGATGATTCAGGAAAAGTTCAAAGGTGGTATACGATGATACAAACAGGTTGTTTTTGATTCCCGTCCAGCCGTCCTTGAGGGTTTTGTCGATCTGTTGCTGCCAGGGGGCGCGGATTTCATCCATGTATTTTTTAACCGCCGTCCCGTTTTTGTCTTTGAGGAAAGGTTTTGTTGTTTGAACAAAATTGTCAAAAACGACATCCCTTATTGCCCTTGAAATATTTTTGTCATTGATGAGTGAAAGGTATTTGTACAGCGACGTATTGAGCAGAATTTCGTTATGGTATTTCAATGCCTTGATTTTTTCCATGACAACCCCGTTTCGACCTGCCTCACCACATCCTATACAACTATATCCTCCTTGAGGGATCAGGGCAATGCGCCGCATTGCCTCGTGTAAATTTTGGCCGCTTCATTCGGGAGTCTGGTTTAATACCCCCGCCGCAAACTTTGTTTGCGCACTTGCTCCGCGGAGGTTCATTTTGTGAAATTTCCCAATCCCGTTTTCTTCAGGGCCTGCTCAATATCCCCGATAATATCTTCGCTGTCTTCAAGTCCAACGCTGAAACGGAAAAATCCTCCGTGGAATTCTTCCGGGTAGAGGTACTGCCGTTCGTCATTTTCACCCAGAAAAACAATCAGGCTTTCGTCATGCCCAAGGGAAACCGCCGATGTGATAAGTTTCAGATTGCTTACAAAGCGGTTGTGGGTATCGTGATCCGCTTTCAGGCCGAAAGCAAGGACTCCCCCGAAACCGGGCGACATCTGGGAAAGCGCCGTTGCGTGTCCCCTGTGGCTTTCAAGTCCCGGATAGGCGGTAAAACGGACGGCGGGACTTTTTTCCAGATAACGTGCGGCCGCCAGTGCGTTCGCGTTATGTTGACGCATACGCAGGGGAAGAGTAACGGCACCACGCATGATGAGCCATGCGTTAAAGGGGCTGATGACGCCTCCCAGATTTACCTGGGACTGAAGGCGGATGGTATCGAGATGCTCTTTCTTGCCGATGATGGCGCCGCCCATAGCATCTCCGTGACCGTTAATATATTTGGTAAGACTCTCCACGGAAAAATCGGCTCCCAATTCCAGAGGCCGCTGGTTAAAAGGAGACGCAAAGGTGTTGTCTACCGAAAGGAGGGCTCCCGCCTCGTGTGCGATATTCGCGATGCCCCTTATGTCGGAAATGCCTGTTGTCGGATTACCGGGGGTTTCAATGTGAATGAGCCTTGTATTGGGACGGAGCGCGGTGCGGACCTTCTCCAAACCGGAAGTGTCAACAATTGTGGTTTCAATGTTGAATTTGTTGTTCAATAGCTCGTTGAGAAGACGGTATACGGCGATATAAGTAACATTTGAAAAGATAACATGATCTCCGGCTTTAAGGAGGGCAAAAAAAAGGCCTGACAGGGCGGCTACCCCGCTTCCCAGAACCACACAGTCTTCCCCACCCGAAAGCGACGCCAGTTTTTCTTCAAGGTATTTTTGGTTCGCGCCGCCGTTACGGGTATAGAGGTTTTTTCCTGCGGCGCTCCAGTTCAGATCGGAAGGATCGTAGGGCAGCTCGTAACTGTTGGCCATTACAATGGGCCGTCTGATGGCCCCGGTTTCCGCGTCAACATCGTTTCCCGTATGTACCGCCCTGGTTTGAAAGCCGAAATTTTCCCCGTAAACTCGTTTAGCCATACAGATACTCCAGTCCGATTGAATAATATACTATGTCGATATGAATAATACATCAAACGAATGCGGGAACGTCAAGATGTCCAAAACCAGGACGGACTTGAAACAGTCCCAGTCGAATAAAAATTTCAAATTTTTCTGATTAGATACTTGACAAATCCTATAAATTTAATATATATAATTCATAGTAATTTGATAGGAATAATAATGAGATTGATATGGGTAGGAAAATCAAACAAATCGCTATATACGGGAAAGGCGGAATAGGCAAATCGACCACTACATCCAATTTGAGCGCCGCCCTTTCACAGAGGGGCCTTAAGGTCATGCAGTTTGGCTGTGATCCCAAAAGTGATTCTGCCAATACCCTTCGGAACGGCAAATTCATACCTACTGTACTGGATACCCTTCGGGAAAAGTCCGCCGTAAAGGCCAGTGAGGTGATTTATGAGGGGGTTTAACGGAATTTATTGTGTGGAAGCAGGGGGGCCCGCGCTGGGCGTGGGATCATAACAACGGTGGAGCTCTTCAAGCAGCAGAAGGTCTTTGAGGACCTGTCGCTGGATGTGGTGATTTACGATGTCCTGGGAGACGTGGTTTGCGGCGGCTTTGCCGTACCCATCCGGGAAGGGATCGCCGAACATGTCTTTACCGTATCTTCCTCGGACTTTATGCCGATCTACGCCTCCAACAATCTTTTCAAGGAAATAAGCAAGTATTCCAACTCGGGGGGCGCCCTTCTGGGCGGGGTAATCGCTAATTCCATGGGGGTCCCCTTCTCAAGGGAAATCATCGACGACTTCGTGGCCCATACGGCGACACAGGTCATGGAATACATACCCCGGTCCATCACCGTAACCCAGAGTGAACTTCAGGGAAAGACCACCATCGAGGCCGCTCCCGAGTCGGCCCAGGCAGGGGTTTACCGTTCGCTGGCAAAAAAAATTGCCGATCATGTTGAATCAAAAGCCCCCGTTCCTCTGGAGATTACGGCCCTCAGGGAATGGGCGGGCAAATGGGCGGACCAGCTTCTTGCGCTGGAACAGGGCAAAGTTGATTCTATCGGAGACAGGATTTAGGAGTGGAAAATGGAAACAGGCGTATTGGAAACCAACCGGAAAAAATCACTGACACATCCCTGCTTCAATGGCTGCGGGGGGAAAAATACCCGGATCCATCTGCCGGTAGCTCCGGCCTGCAATATCCAGTGCAATTACTGTGTCCGCAAATTCGAGTGCGTCAACGAAAGCCGGCCAGGGGTAACAAGCCGGGTCCTTTCACCCGAGGAGGCTCTCAAACGTTTTCTTGAAGTCAGGGGATGGCTGGGAAACATCGATGTAGTGGGCATCGCCGGTCCGGGAGATGCTCTTGCGAATTTTGAAAAGGTGAAGGAAACATTTTCCCTTATCCGCGAAACAGAACCGGATGTTACCTTCTGTCTTTCCACCAACGGCCTCCTCCTTCCCCAATATGCCGCCGGGATCGCCGCCATGGGGGTCAGCCATGTGACGGTAACGGTGAACGCCATGGACAGCGAGACCGGAAAACACATTTACCGTTTTGTAGAATATCAGGGTAGGCATTATACAGGTGAAGAAGGAGCGGCCCTGCTTCTGGAAAACCAGTACGAAGGCATACGGCGTTTGCATGAACTTGGTGTTGTTGTCAAAGTGAATGTTGTGGTCCTCAAGGATCTGAATGATGGCCAGATCCCCGCCATTGCCGCAAAACTCAAGGAAACCGGAGCGGATCTGTGTAATATCATGCAGCTTATTCCCGTGGAGGGAAGCCTCTTTGAGCACATTCCCCTTACCAGCAACGCGGAAATTATGGCCATCCGCAAAAGTTGTGAAGCCATACTTCCCCAAATGTACCACTGCCGCCAGTGCCGCGCCGACGCCGTGGGAACTGTGGATAACGATCTGTCCCGGCTTTTCACCGGAGAACCGGGGGAGCCAGGATGTCCCATGGAAACTGCGGGACGCTCCGAGGAACCGGAAGAAACCGCCGGCCTGTTCGCGGTAGCTTCAAAAAATGGAATGCTTGTGGATCAGCACTTTGGCCATGCGACGGATTTTTATATTTATGAATATAAAAACAGACAGGTCAATTTTCTTGAACGTCGTGAAGTTCCGCAATACTGTTTTGGTTCGGATCAGTGCGGAAGGCATAATGACGAACTGATGGATTCCATCATCAAAACCATCGAGGGCTGCTCCGCCGTCATTACCATGCGGATAGGAGAAGCGCCCAGAAGGCGGCTTGAAGATAAGGGAATCGGCATTTTTACAACCTATAACTATATTACCGATGCGGTGCGGGAAGCGGCGCAGAATACGGCGTTAATCATGGAGAAAACAGGGAAACAAACGAAGGATTAACGGCTATTGTACAAGGAGAATTTAAAAAACCGGGCGCCCCCTGAAATCATGTTCACCATGTTTTTGGGGCGCCTCTTTATTCGAAAGTCTGGTTTAATACCCCGTCGAATCTCCGGTTCGCGCTCTGCTCCGCGGAGGCTCATTCAAAAGCCCCCAGCGCTTCTTCCAACCGTTTCTTGTCAATGCCCCAGTTTCTTCCAAACCGCGCAAAAAGATTGTCCGAGAGTTTCATGAAACGCTCGAACACCGGCCCTTTGGAAGGCAGCAGCGCCGGAACAAAAGAGGGAAAGGCGCCGCGGTTCACGATGAGTTCCCAGAAACGGGCAAAATTTTTTATGCGGTCAAGATCCTGTGTGGAAAGCGCCGAAGTCTGCCGCACCTCATAGGGCGGGTCCGGGGCATACCGCATGCCGAACGCTTCGTTGTGCCGGATCATGGCCGTACCGGGAAGAAGCTTCAGTATGCCGGGCTGAATTTCCGCCTGGGCGCTCCCGGGCGGCGGCAGGTCCAGCCCATGCGGCGATTCCGCCTGAAGGGCTTCCCACAGCAGGTCAAAACCTTTGCCAAAGCCTGAAAGATCCTCGCCGGGAAGCCCCGCGATAAGATCGGCGTGGATAATGGCGGATGTTTCCCGCGCCAAAAATCGAAGAATTTGAAGTTCTTCCCCAGGATCGCCGGGCCTTTTGACAAGAGCGGCCGTTTTTCGGTTAAGCGTTTGTATGCCTATTTCCAGCCGCAGGGAACCAGGAGGAAACCTGCCCAGGATTTTCCGCAATTCGGGCGGAAAACGCAAAGGGATCATCTCAAAATGAACGGTAAATGGCGGATTTCCGCAGGGTGACATTTGAAGCCGCTCGAGAAAGAATTCCATAATGCGGATGGCGCGTTCCACGTTGATGTTGAAACTGCGGTCAAGGAATTTGAAGGTCCGTGCGCCGCGCCTTATTAACACATCCATTTCCGCAAGGAAAGCCTCAAGGGGAAATTCCCGTACCCCCGGCGCGGCGGGATCATTCGGCGTAATTGAGCTTTGGCAGAATTCGCACCCGAAGGGGCAGCCCCGGCTTGCCTCCACATAGGTAAGCTTCCGCGCAAGATCCTCATCCGAATAGAGCCTGTAGGCGGGAAGCAGAAGGGACGTATCGGGCAGGGGCGCGTCAATGAATTTGGGGACCCTGCCGCCGTCCAGCACGGCGCGGCATAGCTCCCGAAACGCGGTTTCCCCTTCACCGCGTATCACATGATCGGCGTAACGGAACAGTTCCGCATCCGCCCCCAGCCAGGAAACCTCGGGCCCCCCGAGAACAACGACGGGTTCTTGCCGCCATGCCTTTTTCAGCGCGGCAAGCAGCCTGAGCGTTTCCGTATGGTTCCAGATTGAAACAGACAGGGCAAGAATGCGCGGCCGGACGGCAAGGATGCCTGAAATTTTTTCGTCAAAGTTCTGGCGCAGATTGAATTCAAGAATTTCGGCGAAGTCTTCCAGTTCCCGCAGATTGGCTTTAAGAAGGCGGAGGGCAAGCGAAGGGTGTATCCATTTGGCATTGACGGAAGAAAGGAGGATGAGCGTCTGTTTCATGAACCGGCTCCGCAATTAGTAAGCCGACGGCGCCCCGAAGAGATCCAGCGTCCCCGTCTTCCATTCCTCCATGCTGTTCATTACCAGCGTTTCGGCCTGGAGCCAGGAATCGGCGCGCGGACCGGGAAGCATACGGTTTGTGGAATTGGTAAAGACGATGGTTCTGCATCCCTGTTCGCGGAGCTTTATTACATTGGCCGGAGCGTCGTCTATGTAGACATGAGCGCCGACGGCGCCCTTGTCCGCCATGAAGCAGATATCCCAATAAGGAATGTCGTAATTGTCCAGCCAGTCGACAGTTTGGGTGATCGTGGCCCTGTGTGAATATTTAAGGAAGAGCCGGTGGGTGATGATCCGTATGCGTATGCCCCGGCTTGAAAGCTTGCGCAGTACCGCGGAGGCGTTTACGACGGGTTCCATATCCCGAAAGATATGACGCTGAGTAACGGCAAAACGGTGGAGCCGGTCATAGCCGCCGAATTCGGCGATGTTCCATTCCTCAAGCCCGTAGCTGACTTCTTCGGCAAGCGAATCAAGGGGCCTGTTAAGCCATTCCGCGGCTATACGCCGCATTGCCCCGTAGAAGTCTCCTACCACGCCGTCAAGATCCACGCCAAAGATAAAACTGCTTTCGTCCATGCCCTCATGCCTTTGAAACGAGTATAACCATGCTCCGGGCCGCAATCCGGTAGATATCCGGAGACATGAGAGGCTTTTCGTTTCCCGGATCAAGTATATCTTCGGGAGAAGGAAGGCCCGTGTCCACCGCCCTGACCCATATCTTTCCTTCCGGAACCTCGGCTATCCTGAAGTCTGCGGGCTCAAGCCCCGCGTTGAACATGATGAAGAAATCGTTGTCATCCCTGTCCGCGAGTATGTCCGCCTTGCTTCCGTCCATACGCAAAGCAAGACAATAGCCCAGCTTGTCCCATTCGGGGGTTTCCCCCTCTTCGTCATACCAGCATATATCGGGGATGGCATTGTAGTTGCCGTCCCGCCCCGTGTAGAATTCGGGCCGCATAAAACCGTGATGCCTGAGACGGAAGGCGATTATCCCCTTTACAAAACGGAAAAGCCCTGCGTTCTTTTCGATAAGG
>JAIROE010000013.1 GCA_031257715.1 Treponema sp.
TTTTTCCTGATTTCCTCCACCGAGGCTTCTACCGCCCGGTCAATGCCCCGTTTCAGTTCGATGGGGGTCATGCCCGCGGCTACGGATTTCAGGCCCTCTTTCACCAGGGAATAGGCCAGGACCGTCGCGGTGGTGGTACCGTCACCGGCCACGTCATTGGTCTTGGTGGCCACTTCTTTTAGGAGTTGGGCGCCCATATTCTCGTAGGGATCGGCAAGTTCCACTTCTTTTGCCACGGAAACACCGTCTTTTGGTACCGTGGGGGCACCGAATTTCTTGTCCAGAAGGACATTCCGCCCCTTGGGGCCCAGAGTAACCTTGACCGCCTTGGAGATCTGCTCAACCCCGGAAAGCAGTTTGCGCCGGGCTTCTTCGTTGAACAACAACTGTTTTGCCATGATTCTTTTTCTCCTCTTTTTTCCCGGTTATTCACTCGCCATTAAAGCGTTAAAACAAGACCTTCCTGTAGTGAATAAACCCGGTTTTATGTGAATTGATTATTACCCTTATGTTAAGGGTTTTAAGTCCCTAAAGACTTGAATATAAAATACTAAAAAAGAATGTCAAAGGCAATACCAAAAACGGACAAGTTGTATAATAATGAGTGAAAAAGAGAGTAAATGGGGGTGGAATATGGGAAACATAGGGACAGAGCTTAAAATTTATACGGATGGCGGATGTTCCGGTAATCCGGGACCCGGGGGCTGGGCCTACGTTATTGAGGCCGTCTCTGTTTCCGGGGCCGGAGGCGCGAGCGGCGGGGACAGAGCCGGGGAATTTCCCGGATCAGCCAAAATCATCGCAGAAAAATGGGGCGCCGAATCAAATACTACCAACAACCGGATGGAACTCTCGGCCGTAATAGCGGCCCTTGAAGCTCTTTCCGGTCTGGCTCTGTCCCCGGAAAAAATAACGGTTTATACCGATTCCCAATACGTCCAAAAAGGCATAACGCAATGGATTCGCTTGTGGAAACGAAACAATTGGCGGACCAGCGGCAAAGATCCGGTAAAAAACAGAGAATTATGGCAACGCCTTGATGAACTTTCGACCTGTTTTCCCCTTGTATGGATCTGGATAAAGGGTCATGCGGGTAATAAAATGAACGAACGCTGTGATATGATGACCAGGGAAGCCATTGCTTCCATAGTGTGATCGGGCGTGATCGGGGACAGAGCTTTATTATAAAACTCTAATTACCCTTTTCAAGCGCTACGGAAATAAATCCCAGCAGTTTTTCCGCCTCTTCCGGGGTCAATGTAACGCCCTTTCCCGCCTTTTCATGTCCCGGCGCCCAGTCCCGAATGTCAATTTTGGGGTTCCGTCCATTCCAGGAAACCAGATTGACCTCCTTTCTCCATCCGTTTCTGTCCGCAGAAAGAATGCCGAAGTGTTTTTCTATGGCAAAATCAAAATCAGACATCATGTGCCTCCCCGGGTAAATGTACAATACAATTGATATGCGGATCTGTAATTTTTCCGGTTCATTTTGGTTTTTCATTGGAAACCAAATCTTTCACTTGAAGGTGAAAATATTCTGTATTATACTTCATGCAAGTGTATATATGAAGTTTAATGCAAATCTAAGGGGGATATAATATGATAAAAAATACTATTATTCTGTTGGTTGTGGCCTGTGTTGTCATAGCTTCCTGTAAAAGTACACAACCGGCGGCGCCCGATAGTATTGTTCCCGAAGCTGCTTCTTCGGAGATGGCGGATCAAGCTTCCCTTGACGCTGCCATGGCTAGGGCGGAGGCATCGCGGAAAAGGGCCGCTGACTTTGAGTCCGCCTCCTATTTTCCCGGTGATTGGGAGTCTGCCGAAGGTCTTTACGCTACTGCGGGCGGACTTCCCAGAACCAGTGCCGAAGAGGTTCGGCAGGCGGCAGCCGGTTATGACGCAGCCGCCGACGCCTATGACGGAGCTTTTCGAAATTCCATCCCCCTTTACGCCCAGGACAGGGAAGATGAAATAACCGCTGCAAGGGATACGGCGCTTGCAAGCGGGCTTGCCGATCAGTTTCCGCAGTATCTCCTCAAAGCCGACAGGGTTGCCGTTGACGCTCTTGATCAGTATGAAAAAGAAGATTTTTATGGGGCGAAGGATTCCGCGGCTCAGGCTCTTGCCATGTATCAGGCGCTGAAAAGCGGCGCCGATGCATACATTGCCCGACAGACAATTACAAACAGAAATTTTGCCAGTTACGATCCTGATAATTTTAACAGGGCCGATACTGCCGGTCTTGCCGCAGTCAACGATTATGACGCGGGAAATATCGAACAGGCCAGGGATGGGGCGGAGGAGGCAAAACTCCGGTATAATCTTGTCCTCAAAACCGGCTGGCCGGCGCTTACGGCCGAAAAAAAGGCCACCGCGGGTGCCCAGAGGCAGAATGCGCTGGATGTCAAGGCAAATGTCGCGGTTCGGGATAGTTTCAACGCTGCTGCCCAGATCTTCAATGAGGCGGAAACTGCCTTGAGGGTTGAAAAGTACGAAGAAGCCGTTGGTTTGTATGAACAGTCGGAAATCCTTTTTCTGGCAGCAAGCCGGAACGCGGAGGAAAAACGCCGCATTGCGGAGGAAGCGATACGGACTGCCGAGGAAAAGATGATAGAGAGCGATGAAACCGCCAAAAAGGCCGAGTTAATATTGGAAGGGGGAGTATGATGATTCGTAAAACAGTTTTATTGTTGATTGTCATGGTTGGCGGGATAATTCCGGCGTTTACCCAATCCGGGGGTGCCGGTTTTCCTGAGCCGGTTCTTGCAGAACCGGTAAACCGGACGGGAGAATCGGGTCCGGCGCTGGGGCTTTGGTTTTCCGATTTTAATGATGTGGTGTATTACCTGTGGGATTATATAC
>JAIROE010000021.1 GCA_031257715.1 Treponema sp.
ATTGCCATTATTGGGGACATCGTCCGTATCGCCGTAGATGACGCCGTTCCCGGTTTTGGTGAAGGAGCCGTTGGTCACATACACCCCGCCGCCGTTGCCCGAGGTGGTGTTGCCGGTGATCTTCGCCCCGGCGTACATGGCAAGGGCGCCGTCGTCCACATACACTACCGGCGTGGTGTTGCCGGGTTTCCCCCGCAGCTCGATGTCCCGCAGGATGACCGTCTGGCCCGCGCCGATGTTGAGGAGGGCGCCGCTGCCGACGGTAAGGCTGCCCCCGCCTGGAACGCCGTTGAAACCGGCGGATGAAAGGCCGGTAACGCCTGAAACGGCTTCCGTCACGTTGATGATGTAGTTCTTGTTGTCCCCGCCCCCGGCAATGGCGGCGCAGGCGTCATTCCATTCGGCGAGGTTCCGCACGGCAAAGATGTTCTCCACGTATTCGTGGGTAAGGGGGATACCGTCCGTGTCGAAGTCGGCTTCGGTGTAGAAATCAAGATTCACGGTGACGCGCTGGCCGCCCTTGCCGGTAACGTCCATGACGGCGCCGCCGTGCGCGAGGGGGACGCCGTCCACCGTGCCCGATGCGGTGACGGTCCATTTCCCCAAGGCAAGGCGGAAGACCGCCTGTGAAACGCCGGGGGCGAGGCTTTGGGCAAGGACCCCGCCGGGCCCGGTACAGGTGATGGTATAGGCGATACGGGGCGCGAGCGCCGCGCCGGGCTTTACGTTCCGTGCGGCCGGAAGGCCGCTTGTCAAAAGACCGCTTGCCGCGGCACCGTCCATTCCGGGGAGGCTGCCTGCCTGCGGAAGGCTGATGATGACGTTCCCTTCCCCGCCGCCCGCGGGGTTGGCGCAGGAGGCGATGAGTATGACCGGCAGCAGCAGAAGGCTGCTTAACGCGCAATGAGGGGGAAGGGTAAAACGGTTATTGTGCGCCGCGCGGTGCGGGACGGTATTTTTCATCCTCCTCCTCTTTAAGGAAAACTGGAAAGAGCATACATCCCGCGGGGAGCTTGCGCGAGGGCCAATCCGCCAACCGGCCCGGCCCGGAGTTGTTAATCTCCCCGTTTTTCATTATCATTAACATTGTATGAAGATCGAAATTAATTCCCGGGGAAACGGCGCGTGTCCTTTCTGCATGTCGAACGGGAATTGCCGTTTTCAGGATACGTTGACGGTTTCCATGACGAAATTTTCCACAGAGGAAAATCCCATGGAACTGGTCGTCTATTCCTGCCCGCAGTTCGAGGAGAAACCCGAGTGAACGAACGCCTTGCGTCCTTCCTTGCCAGATACAGGGAGCTTTCCGTCTGTATACAGGACCCGGATCTGGTAAAGGATCAGAAAAAGTACCGCGAATTGATGAAGGAATATTCCCGTATGGGCGATATTGCCGAGGCCAGCGGCGAGCTTGAGTCCCTTGCCGTTCAGCTTGAGGATGCCAGGTCCCCTATCAGGGGGAAACCGGCGGGGAAATGAAGGAGCTTGCCAAAGAGGAGCTTCACGAGCTTGAACGGCGGATTGCCGATGTGAACGACAGGCTGAAATTCCTCCTTGTCCCCCGTGATCCCCTGGATGAAAAGAACATCATCATGGAAATCCGCGCGGGGACGGGCGGCGAGGAGGCGGCCCTTTTTGCCGCGGATCTGTACCGCATGTACGCCCGTTTTGCCGAGACGAAGGGATGGAAGTTCGAGATCATGAGTTCCAGCGAAACGGAGTTGGGGGGCTTCAAGGAGGTTGTCTTTTCGGTGGGCGGGGGGAACGTATACGAGAATCTCCGCTACGAATCGGGGGTCCACCGCGTTCAGCGGGTTCCGGCCACCGAAACGTCGGGCCGTAATCACACGTCGGCGGTTACCGTGGCGGTGCTCCCCGAGGCCGATGAGACGGAGATCGACATAAAGAGCGAGGATCTCCGCATTGACGTGATGCGGGCGGGGGGGCCCGGCGGCCAGTGCGTCAATACCACCGATTCGGCGGTGCGCATCACCCATCTTCCTTCGGGCATCGTGGTGCACTGTCAGGACGAGAAGAGCCAGATCAAAAACAGGGCGAAGGCGATGCGCATACTCAGGGCGCGTGTCTACGAAATGGAAGAGGCGAAGGCCGCTTCCGAGCGCGCGCTGGCCCGGAAGAATCAGGTCGGCTCGGGGGACCGCTCGGAAAGGATACGCACCTACAACTTCCCCCAGAACCGGCTTACCGATCACAGGATCAACCTTACCCTTTACAAGCTGGATATTATCATGCAGGGGGACGCGGGCGAACTTTTCGACGCCCTCAAGCTGTCCGCACGGGAAGAGCTTCTGCGCGCCACCGCCTCGTAGATGCGGCCACCGCTTCGTAGATGCGGCCCCGTCATAACGGGGGGCATGCGGTGACCGTCCAGGAGGTCCTTGCGGAAGGAACTCTCCTCTTGCGCGGCGCGGGCCGCGCGGCGGCTGCTTCCGCGTGCATAAGCGCCCCGGCGCTTGACGCTTCCCTTCTTCTTGCCGCGGTTCTTGATACGGACAGGTCTTCCCTTCTTGCGGCCGGGCCCCGGCCGGTTTCCTCCGCCTTCCGGACGCGGTTTCTCCGGCTTGTTGAAAGGCGCGTTTCCGGCGAATGCACCGCCTACATTTTGGGGAAAAAAGAATTTTGGGGGCTTGATTTTTTCGTGAGCCCCGCCGTCCTTGTTCCCCGGCCCGATACGGAAACGCTTGTGGAGGCGGCTCTTGAACATATACGGCAATGGGAGCGCAAAAACCCGGACGGCAAAATCCGCATCCTCGATCTCTGCACCGGATCGGGGGCGGTGGCCGTTTCGCTGAAGCATGAATGTCCCCATGCGGAAGTCACCGCTTCGGATATATCGGAGGCGGCGCTGGATGTGGCCTGTAAAAACGCCGGGCGGCTTTTGGGGGACGCTCTTCCCGGAGCGTCCTGCATCCGTTTTATCCAGAGCGATCTTTTCGGCGATATTCCCCAACGTTTCGATCTTGTCACGGCGAATCCCCCCTATGTTCCTTCGGGCAAGATAGCCGGCCTTGCCCCCACTGCCCCCTCGTCTTAAAC
>JAIROE010000070.1 GCA_031257715.1 Treponema sp.
ATACCAAACAATAATTAATCCGGCGGCCTATTTATAATATATGGGGCCTCGGGAACCTGTTACAGGTCCCATTGCCCCGTTTTTTACCCCTGAAGCAGTTCCAGAACTTCAGTTTTGGAACTGTTTCCTGCCCTTAATCCCCGGTTTCTTCCTCTTTTTCGGCCGGCTCTTCCCCTTCTGCAAGGCTTCCCGTCCGTTTGAGGGATTCATAGCAGGTTATTCCCGCCTGTGCAATGGCTTCGTCATCCTGGCCGGAAAAACCGGCAAAAGCGCAGATACACCGGCCGTCGTCGCTGGTGACGGAACCTTTCCACCAAGACTCGTTTCCCAATACCTGGTAGTAGTTGGTACCGGAATTCTTGCCGGTCCTGCGGGAAAAAGCGATTTTTCCATGGACCAGGGCGTCAAAATTCACCCCGTTATTGACAACAAGCCCGTCTTCATAGCCGTAATCACGGTAACTGACTCCAAAACTTCGTACGGTGGAATCCCACTGTTCGTCGTTTTCTTCATCCCTGATCTGAACCGCCATCACGCCACGTTTGCCGTCCCTGATGTACTCTTCATCTTCGTTAAAAATCGCCTTCGCCTTTTTTTCCATCGCGTTTAAAATCGCGTTTCTGCTGACTGCCACTTTTTTCTCCTTTATGTTTTTTTCTTCACGGCCGGTTTGACTGCACATAATTCTTCCACCGCCTTGATAAAATCGGCGTCACCTGAAATATCCCCGATTGAGGCAGGCAGCCGGTATGTCCAGTTGAACTCATTGTAGGTGCCGGGCACGTTTATCCGTTCCGAGGCGGGGTCCGCCGCGTACCATTTTGACGAAAGGTGGAGCAGATCCTGAACCTGAAAGACCCTGAAACGCGAAGCAGCCGTGGCGGTTTTGTGGAGAATAATCCTGGCCGTACCGGGATTATACACCCTGGGAAGGGAAGGAAAGCCTATGAAACCCGAAAAGGTCTCCTGATCCACCTCCTGTTCCCACCATTCCCGCACCGTAGAACTGTCATGGACGGCAGGGGTACAGACGGAAAGTTCCGGGTAATCTTCAAAATGAATATAGGGCTGGCCGTCCTCATCCCATTTTCTGAACCAGCGGACAACCCGCAGGCCAAGTATGGAAAGTTTTTCAAGAACACGGGGGACACAGTCAGGAACTGCCCCCAGATCCTCCGCACAGGGAAGCATGGAGGAATTGGCCGTCAAAACCGCAAGGAGCCTCTGTCCCTCGTCTTCCCATATTTTTTCGGATTCGGCGCGCCGCTCCTCCAGAAGGGCTTCAAGTTTGTCCCGCTCCTCTCCGGAAAGATTTGCGTAGGCCCTGGAATAACGGTAGTACCAGACGGGAAAGTAACGGTCCTTTTGATATTCCAGAAAAATACGGTTATGCCAGGAAGTGAAAAGAAAGGAGCGCGCCGAAGGGTGAAGGTTCAGTGCGTCTATGTCCCTTTCGCCCTGTATGTTTTCCCTGAAAAGCCAAAGCTCCTCGCTTCCTATGCGTTCCAGAGCCGAAACAAAAACCTTTTCCGCCGCCGCGGCAATTTCTTCCTCGCTGTACGATCCTCCCCAATTACCCCGTATGGCATCCCACACTTCCCCGGGGGGAATATGGGGCCGGCTTACCCACCGTATACGCCCTTCATCAAAACCCAGTTCGGCAAGATCCTCTGTGGTAATGGGAGTATAGGGAATAAAACGGCCCAGTGCGGACGAATAATCGGCACGGGCCGAAGCCCAGATGCGGAAGAACCCCAGAACATGATCAATGCGGTATGCCTGATAGTATTTTTCCGCCGCCTTCAGCCTCGCCTTCCACCAGGCATAGCCGTTCTTTGACTGGGTCTGCCAGTCGTAAATGGGAAAACCCCAGTTCTGGCCGTCGGGGCTGTACATGTCCGGAGGCGCCCCGGCAGAAAGCATCGGCTGAAAGATTTCAGGATGGGCCCATACATCACAGCTGTCTTCGTTCATTAATATGGGAAGATCCCCCATAAGGAGTATGCCCATGGCCGCCACCGCCCGCGCGGCCCGGCTGAACTGGGCGTCAAGAGCTTCCTGCAGCCACACCCAAAAGAGGTGTTCCCTGCGGAGCTTCCCGTCCATCCAGAGGGCTTCTATTTCCACGGCGTTGATCTGCAGATAGCTTGACCATTCCTTCCATTTTTTCTCCCCGTTTGCTTCCTTAAAGCGCCGGTAAACCGCGTATTCCTTTATCCAGGGGTTCTCTTCAATCCAGCGAGTCAAAGATCCCCCTGTCCGGGCCTTTTTTTCAATATCCTCGTAATGCACGGCGTAAATTTCCCGCAGTATTTCCATCTTGGCCTTGAGGATCCTGTAATAGGGATACCGGACCTCTTTTTCAAAGACGCTCCTCAATTCAGCGATTTTCTGTTTTACCTCGCGGGAGGCGGACTGCCTGTATTCCTCAATTTCCTCAAGACGGATGTACAGGGGATGCAGGGCAAAGGCGGTAAGGCTTGAATAAGGAGAACTTTCATAACCCGTGTCGTTCACCGGCAAAAGCTGGATAAGTCCAAGGCCCGTCTTTTTGCACAGAACGGCAAATTCCTCCAAATCGAGATATTCGCCGACTCCCATGCTGTTTCCGCCCCGCAGGGCGCCTACCGGAACAACAACTCCGGTCAACCGCCCGGAATATCGCATGTTTTTTGCCATACATTCCCCCGTTTTCCCTTATTATAATATCATTTGTTTTATTGGTAAACAAAAATACCTTCAACTGAAGGCGAATTATTGTCACGTTCGGATATTTCGGCCATATACGCCGTCCCGGTTTCTGTTATTGTCAATAGTCAGCGAAAATTTCACCCTCTGACTTGGAAATTTTCCGGCAAAAATTTCACCCCCCCATTCCCAAGCGATCGCCCCGGCGGGTCCCTTGCCGTCCGCAAAATAACAGGACTGTATCAGTTGTTTTGTTACATCAGGAA
>JAIROE010000102.1 GCA_031257715.1 Treponema sp.
TTTCCCCATGACCGACGACGAACTTTCGTCCCTGTTTCTCTGGGGCATTCTGGGCCTCCGTTTGGGCGCGCGGATCTTTTCCACGCTGGTCTACGAGCCGGGTGACATGTACCGGAAGCAGCCCTGGCTTGTGTTCTGGCCGTTTCGGGACGGTAAATTTACCGGGCTCATGGGGATGAGTTATCATGGCGGCGTCCTGGGAGGTGTTCTGGGCATTATCGGGTGGTGCGTGGCAAAACGCCGCGATCCAAGGGAAATCGGCGACATGTATGCGGCAAGCATTCCGCTGGGCTACACATTCGGCAGACTGGGGAATTTTATCAACGGTGAATTGTACGGCCGCATCACTTCCGGGCCCTTGGGGATGATCTTCCCCGGCGGCTATTCGACCATTGAGAATCCCTATTGGGACGACATTGCCGGCGCCGCGGCAGCCATGGGAATCTCTCCGTCGCGCGGAATGGTAAATCTGCCCCGTCACCCTTCGCAATTGTACGAGGCGCTTTTTGAGGGGGTGATCCTCTGGCTCATCATCTGGTTTTGGAGGAACCGGAAGCCCTTCAAGGGTTTTCTTGCCGGTCTTTACGTCATGGGTTACGGGATCTTCCGTTTCTTTATCGAATATTTCCGGGAGCCTGATGAAGATTTGGGTTACCGCATTGAATTTATCAAAAGTACGGTTTCACCGGCCCTGAGCCATCCGCCGTTGAGTTTTTCCACAGGGCAGATCCTCTCTTTCGGCATGGTTGTACTGGGCGGGATATGGCTTGCCGTTACGCCCCGGCTTCCCGGCAGCGAGCCGGTGAGGCTGTATCCCCCGGCGGACGATTCGTCCGGGGGTGAAAAATCACCGGGAGGCGGCCGGCGGGGCGGAGCTTCCGGCACGGCAGGCGATACCACCGGGCGGAACCGGCGGCGCAGGCTCAGGAAGAAGCTCCGGTAATGCGTTACTACAGTACGCGAAACAGGGCCGGCGGGGTCTCCTTTGCCGAAGCGGCTCTTGCGGGCCTTGCCCCGGACGGCGGGCTTTTTGTTCCTGAAGAAATTCCTCCGTATCCCGAGGCGGTCAGAAAGAGCCTTGGAAGCATGGATTACCGCGATACGGCATTTGAGACGATAAAACCCTATGTGAAAACGGACATACCCGGCGCGGATTTGGAAGACATGATCCATTCCGCGTATCCTTTTGACGCGCCTCTTGTTCCCGCCGGTGACAGGCTGGTATTGGAGCTCTTTCACGGCCCTACCGCGGCTTTCAAGGATTTCGGCGCCCGTTTCATGGCGCGGGCCTTCGCGTTTCTCCGCCGGGGCGAAGACAGGCCGCTTTGCATCCTCGTCGCCACTTCGGGTGATACGGGCGGGGCGGTCGCCGACGGCTTCTTCGGCGTACCGGGGATCTTCGTCACCGTTCTTTATCCCAAAGGAAGGGTCTCGCCCCTGCAGGAACGGCAGATAGCCGGGCTTGGCGGCAACATTTCCGCTCTGGCTGTGGAAGGAAGCTTCGACGACTGTCAGCGGCTTGTCAAGGCCGCCCTTGCGGACGAAGCCCTGCGGAAACGCATAGCCCTCTCCTCGGCCAACTCCATCAATGTATCGCGGCTCATCCCCCAAGCGGCGTACTACGCGGCGGCGGCCGGCAGGGCTGCCGCCGGTAAAACCGATCCCGACGGGGAAGCGACGCCGCGTGTTCCCGGGGCTCCGGCGCGGAATCCCGCCGCGCCGGCCGCCGTTCCCGGACCGGTGACTTTTTCCGTCCCCTCGGGGAATTTCGGCAATCTGACCGCAGGCCTTTACGCCATGAAGATGGGCGCCCCCATCGCCGCCTTTATCGCCGCGACCAACATCAACCGGACCGTTCCCGATTACCTTGAAAGCGGCGATTACAGGGCGCGGCCTTCCGCGTCAACCATTTCCAGCGCGATGGATGTGGGGGCCCCCAGCAACTTCGAGCGCATGTCCGCGCATTTTTCATGGGAAGAGATGCGGCGTGTCATAAAAGGAGAGGCGGTTACCGATAAAGAGACGCGCGAAGTCATTGCACAGGTCCGCCTGAACCGGGGCTACTTCCTCGATCCCCACAGCGCCGTAGGATGGAAGGCGGCGGACAAACTGCGTGAGTCGCGGCAGGGGGGCGGCCCTCTCGCCGTCCTTTCGACCGCCCATCCCGCGAAATTCGCCGAACTTGTGGAACCCCTCGCGGGGCCGGTTCCCTTTCCTCCGGTCCTCGCAAAGGCCATGGAGCGCAAGGCCGCTTTCCGTGTCATACCCGCGGATGTTTCCGCATTGCTGGAGGTCTTGTGAAGGTCTGCCCCTGCGGCTCCGGCCGCGTTTATGAAGAATGCTGCGGTCCCTTTATCGCCGGAACAAAATTCCCTCCTACAGCCGAGGCCCTGATGCGGAGCCGCTACTCCGCCTATGCCGAACACGCCGTGGATTACATCGTTGGTACATGCCTGAGAAAGGATACGGACGACATAGACGTGAAACAGACCAGGGACTGGAGCGAAAAATCCCGCTGGATGGGCCTTACCATTATTTCCGCCGAAAAGGGCGGCCCGGAAGATGATGAGGGAACCGTGGAATTCAGGGCGGTTTACGAACGGGACGGACTCCGGGACATACACCACGAACGGGGCCGCTTCAAAAAACAGAACGGCCGCTGGCTCTACGACGACGGCGAAGTAATCCCCAAAACCGTTGTCCGCGCCGCCCCCAAGGCCGGCCGCAACGATCCCTGTCCCTGCGGAAGCGGGAAGAAATACAAGCGCTGCTGCGGGCGGTAAATTGCCGGCGGCGGGGAACATCCAAAAACCCGGCAAGCGGCGCGGCCGTTTATCTGGGACTATCCGGCAGTTTTCAGACCGCTAAAAGGTGTACGTGCGGTGCGGCGTTGCCACAAAAGCCGGATCGGGCTATAATCGGCATACATTGGACTTGTTCAAGAACCCGGTTGGTTCTTTCACAAGTCTCGCAGATTTGGCGGATTTCCCGCGGAAATCCGCCAAATCTGCCGTTTTTTAGCGGAAGTTGTTCAATAACTGAAGTTATTGAACAACTCTATTTTATTTCACAAGGAAGCGTCATGAAAATCGATCCTGCCCTTAAAAACCTCGACAGCCTTTTCCCGGCGGATTTTACAGAAGATAGGAAGGCCAGTGCCAAGACCCTGTTCCTGAAAAACCTGTCGGAGGAAGCCCACCGATTCTACGGGGGGAAGATGCAGACCGTGCCTAAATGCGGCATTTACGGCCTTAACTGGTTTAATGTGTGGTACACGCCGGGGGTTTCAAAAATCTCCACAACCATACGGGACAATAACGACGCATCGTTCGGCCTTTCAAACCGGGGGAACCTTGTGGCGGTGGTTTCCGATTCAACCCGCGTGCTGGGCGACGGCGACTGCACCCCTCCCGGAGGGCTCGGTGTCATGGAAGGCAAGGCGATGATCATGAAATATCTGGGCGGCGTAGACGCCGTTGCGCTCTGCGTAGATTCGCGGGGGCCGGACGGTAAAAACGATCCCGGCAAACTCATCGAATTTGTCAAAATGGCCCAGCATTCCTTTGGGGCCGTTAATCTGGAAGACATCAGCCAGCCGAACTGTTTCAGGGTGCTGGATGAACTCCGCGAAGCCTGCGATATTCCCGTATGGCACGACGACGCGCAGGGAACGGCCTGCATCACCCTGGCGGCCCTTATCAATGCCCTCAAGCTCGCGGGCAAAAAATTAAGCGAAGCGAAAATAGTGCTCCTCGGCGCGGGCGCCTCCAACACAACCATAGCAAGGCTCATCCTTGCCGACGGCGGCGATCCTTCAAAGATGACCGTCTTTGATACCAAAGGCTCTCTGCACTTGGGTCGTGAAGACATAAAAGGCGACAGACGGAATTATCGCAAATGGGAACTCTGCGAAAAAACCAACCCCAAACGTTTCCCGTCCATGGACGAGGCCATGAAAGGCGCGGACGCGCTTATCGCGCTTTCCAGGCCGGGCCCCGGTACGGTAAAGCGCGAATGGATCAGGTCGATGGCGTCTAAGGCCATTGTCTTTACTTGCGCCAATCCCGTGCCCGAGATCTGGCCCTACGCCGCCAGGGAAGAAGGCGCCTTCATCGTCGCCACCGGCCGGGGCGATTTCCCCAATCAGGTGAACAACTCGGTCTGTTTCTCCGGCATACTCAAGGGCGCCCTCCTCGTGCGGGCGCGGAAGATCACCGACGGCATGGCGATACGCTGCGCCCATTCCATCGCGGATTTTTCCGAAAAACGCGGTATCAGTCCCGACAACATCGTCGCTACAATGGATGAAACCGATGTCTTTGCGCAGGAAGCCGCCGATGTCGCTGTCAGGGCCGTTGAGGAAGGGGTAGCCCGGATCACGTTGACAAAGGATGAAGTCTACAGCCGCGCCAAGGCTGATATAAGCGCCGCCCGCGCCCTTGTGGAAGATCTGAAAAAACAGGGTCACATCAAGGAGCCGCCGCCTGAAATGTTTGAAGCCGCGTTGGCAAAAGCCATAGCGGGGGTGTAGGTTTGCCGCGCTTTGCGTGTAATGTTCCGTTGTATGCGACATTTGGGCGGCACTATAAAGAAACCCGTAGGGTTTCGTGCCGCCCAAATGTGCCGGAATGAGGCGCGGGAAGGAGCGAAGCGACTGACCTGGCCGAACGGAAGCCGAGGGCCTTTAGGCCCGAAGCGTAAACAGCCCTGTTATGTGTCATTACTTTTGAAAATATACATTAAAATGTATTGATAAAATATTTTTATTATGGTATAATGGATATATGAAAAAGATAATATTTTGTATAATAGTGTTATTATTATCGTCTTGCAAGGCTAATACAGAAAAAATGCATAATACAATAATTGAAATTGTAAATAATATAATAAAA
>JAIROE010000168.1 GCA_031257715.1 Treponema sp.
GGGGGCGGTGATACCCACAAGGCCGGCCAGAAGTCCATTAAGGGTCATGGAGGCGTCGGGCTTCTTGAACCATATCCAGGAGAAGATAAGGGCGGCCACGGCGCCGGCGGCGGCGGCCAGGGTTGTGGTAACGCATACCCTGGAAATATTGGCGCCGGTCCAGATACCGCCTTCTCCGAGCGAAGTAAGAGTGGAAGCGCCGTTGAAGCCAAACCATCCAAAGAAAAGGAGAAGGACCCCAAGAGCGGCATAAGGAATATTATGACCGGGGAATGCCTTGACCGAAACGTTTCCGTCCGCACCCTTGACGTATTTTCCGATACGGGGTCCCAGAACCGCGGCGCCCATCAAGGCCGCCCAGCCGCCCACCGAGTGGACTACTGTGGAACCGGCAAAGTCGTGGAAGCCCAATTGGGTAAGCCAGCCGTCAGCCGACCATGCCCAGTGGCCGGAAATCGGATAGATAAAAGCCGAGATAAAACAGGTGTAAATCAGGTAGGACTTGAACTGGGTCCGTTCCGCCATGGCCCCTGAAACGATGGTCGCCGCTGTAGCGGCAAAAACCACCTGGAAAAACCATGTTTTGTAGAAGTTGCCGTTTTCTACATTAATTTCCATGGGGCTGTTAAAAAATTCGCTGGTCCCTATAAGGCCCCCCAGCGCGTCTTTGCCGTACATAAACCCCCAGCCCAGGGCCCAGTACACGATGGCGCCGAAACAGAAATCCATCACATTTTTCATGGTGATGTTGGTGGCGTTTTTTGCCCTGGTAAGACCGGTTTCCACCAGCGCAAAACCGGCCTGCATGATGAAGACCAGGATAGCGCCAATGAAAAGCCATACCACGTCCAGGGAGAATCCCAGCGCCTCTACGGCATCCTGCGCAAAAACGGAAACTCCCATGCACAGAAGAAGGATCGCCAAAACAGTTAATTTCTTTCGCACCTTTCTTTCCTCCTTAAAACGGATAGCGCGGTATAATAACCGCGTATTGTTGCCGATAACATAGCAAGAACCGTGCCAAATTCGGCAGGGTGAATCATTTTGCGAAAAAATGATAAAAGAAAGGTGTTTTTACCCGTTTTCGGGGAAAAACGGCGGCAGTTTATGCCCCCCGCCCTTCCTCCGCTTTCCGGGAATGAAAAAGATCGGTTTTATTCCTACAAAAAAGTAGGGAAAAAACAGGTAAAATTACATTTTTGTACGATAAAGACGCCAATTGATGCCGTAATGGTGAACGCGGAGTCCTATCTGCCGCTCGGAAATACCCAAATGCCGGGCGGCGGCGGCCATATTGCCGTCACGGGACTTCAACGCCTCAACAATAAGCTCCTTTTCCAGCCGGGACAGGGCAGCCTCAAGCGTCGTAGTGGTCCCCGTATTGGTTGAATCCGCCGATTGAAGGCTCGGAGGAAGGTTGTAGGAATGAATCACCATATCCTGTGAAAGGATAACCGCCCGTTCCATGCAGTTTTCCAGTTCCCGGACGTTACCCGGCCACGAATAACTTGTCAGGAGATCCAGCGCCGGGGTTGAAATACGCTTGATGAGTTTCCCGTTCTTTTCGGCGTATTTTTCGGCAAAGTGATCCGCCAGCAGTATCAGATCGCTCTTTCGTTCCCGCAGCGGCGGAATATGCAGGGGGAAAACGTTCAACCGGTAAAAAAGATCCTCCCGGAAGCTGCCCGCCTTGACCTCCGATTCGAGATTCCGGTTGGTCGCCGCAATAAGCCGCACGTCCACCCTGATGGTGGCGCTTCCCCCTACCCGCTCCAGTTCCCGTTCCTGAAGTACCCGGAGCAGCTTTACCTGGCTTTGGGGGGAAAGATCGCCGATTTCATCGAGAAAGAGGGTCCCCCCGTCGGCCATTTCAAAACGGCCCTTGCGCTGGGCCACGGCGCCCGTAAAGGCCCCCTTTTCATGGCCAAAGAGCTCGCTTTCGATGATCGATTCGGGCAGTGCGGCGCAGTTGATCTTGATAAAGACCTGGCCGGCGCGCTTTGACAGGCGGTGAAGCTCCGCCGCCACCAGCTCTTTTCCGGTGCCGCTCTCGCCGGAGATGAGCACCGTCGCGTCGGTGGGCGCTACCTGGGCAAGCATCCCGTAAAGCTCCCGCATGGAATTACTCGTGCCTATTATGCCGCTTCCCGGCGCCATGAGCCCTCCCTGGCTCCTGTTCCGGTCCGGCGGCGCATCCCCGGCTCCTTCCCGGCGGCTGTGCCGGAACTGTTCCTCCATGATCCGCTCGCGGAGTTTGGCGGAATCCGCGATTATTGACGACACATTTTCAAGAAGCGAACGGTCCCGGGCCATCTGGCTCTCACGGTCTTCCCCGTTTATACGCCTTTCGGCGCTCAAAGTCCCGATAACGCCGCCCCGGGACCGTATGGGCACGCAATAAAAGGTAAGATCCTTCATGTCCTCGCGGGTTCTGCTTTTGGCCCGGTTAAGGAAACGATCCTCGCAGGAAAGATCCGGTATGGTCACCGGCATTCCCGATTCAAAAACACGGCCTATGAGCCCTTCGCCCAGCCGGTAAATACCCCTGTTTTTTTCCTCGGCGGTAAGCCCGAAGGCCTCTTCTATTTTAAGAAGACCGGTCGTCCGGTTAAGCAGTGTCACCATGCCCCGCGTAAGGCCGGCCCGTATCTCAAGCAGGCTCAACAGAGGCCCCAGCCCCGTTCTGAGTTCCACATGCTTGTCAAAAGTTCGTACGATATCAAAAAGAAGTTCGAGTTCCGCCTTTTCGCGTTCCATCCCGGAAAAACCGGCGGCAGGCCGCGCTTCGGCGCCGGGAGGCTCAATTTCCGCAATGTCTGATTTCATTGGAATATAATACTACAATAATGTAGTTTTTACCAGCGCTTTTTTTAAAATACCGGCATTGCGCCGGAACGCCATATCCCAAAATCCGTAAAAAAACAAAAAAATTATGAAGATACCCAGGAGCAAGCTCCGGGGTATGGACCCCGGCTTCCAACGAAGAACCCGGGAGCTTGCTCCTAAGTTCTTCATTTCGTGTTTTACATTCTGCAAAGGAATTTAATCCGTTATCAAAAGACATAGTTTTGCCAAAAAATTGAAAAGGAGTGACGTATGTGGTTCAAAGAAAGGGAAAAAAGAAAAAAAGAGAAATCGCGCCTGCCGCAATTTTGCTGCTTGTCACCATTGCCGTGTTTGCCGCGGCCTGTAATTCAGGCTCAAAGGCCGGGAGTGAAAAGAAGATCGTCATCGGCGCCAAAATATTTGTAGAAAACCAGATAGTGGCAAAGATCATACAGTACGACCTTGGTTTCAAGACGAGTTATATCAAGGATCTTAATCGTGATTTGCTGCAGGCGGCGTTGCTGAGCGGAGAAATTGACGTGTACCCGGAATATACCAACACCGGCATCATAAAAATCCTGAAGCACGATCCCATTTTTGATGCCGTCAAAGCGTACCGTTTTGTAAAGGAGCAGTACAAACAGTTGTACAACATTACCTGGCTTGAGCCGTCAAAAGTAAACGACGCCTATTGTTTTGTCCTTTCCAGGAAGACCTCCGACAGGCTGGGCATTACCAGCATTTCCGGGCTGCAGGCCCACGCGGCGGATATCCGCGCGGCGCAGGCTTGAGATTGGGCCCTTTATCCGGATCAACTGTCCGCACTGGAAGAAACATACGGTCCTTTCGTGTTCAAGGATCGAAGGCTCTTTGACGGACTGTTGGTATACCAGGTGTTGAAAACGGACGAAGCCGATTTGCTGCTCGGAAACACGACGGACCCCTATCTGGAAGACGGCAACTCCTATGTCGTACTTGACGATGACAGGGCCGTCTGGCCCGATTACGAACTTGTCCCTGTTATCCGCCAGCAGGCGCTGGATGCATTCCCTGAAGTGGAAGCCCTTATTAATTTCATTTCTGCCGCCCTGGATACCCAATCCATGATACGGCTTAACGCCAGGGTGATTCTGGAACATGAAGAAGTTGAGGATGCCGCAAAGGATTTCTACACGAGCCTGTTCCAAAACCCCTAAATAAATAACTGGAGATACTTCAGTGCAGCCAGACATAGTACCGCAGCCATTAACACGAACGATACTTTCTTGTAACCTTTCACATATATTGAACGGG